>NZ_BADI01000468.1:0-40638 GCF_000333555.1 Herbaspirillum sp. B65
ACCGATGTGATGACCGAGATCACCCACGCCAACCGCGAGCAGAGCAGTGGCATCGAACAGTTCAACGAAGCCATCATCCAGATCGACGACATGACGCAACAGAATGCCGCGCTGGTCGAACAGGCGGCCGCTGCCGCCCGTTCACTGCAGGAGCAGGCGGCGGGTCTGCAGCAGTTGGTGAGCGTGTTCCGCATCGATGCCAGCCAGGCGCGTGTGGCTGCTGCTGCCACTGCTGCTCCTGCACAGCCGGTGGCTGCGCGCGAGTTTGATGTCACGCCGGCCACGCCGGGACTACCGGCCAGTGGCAAGGTGCTGGCGGTGCAGGGCTGACGGCCTCGGGTTATCATCCGGCACTGTCATTGCGCGTCCTCATTGCGCCTGCCTTCCCCTCACACTCAATGCGGTCCAGTGCCGCCAGATGGAGAGCCCGATGAACGATCTTCGTAGCGATCTCGACAGCCTGCTCGGCCAGAGCACCTTGTCCGCCAACGCCGACCGCCGCACTTTCCTCAAGACGGCGCTGGGCACCGGCTTTGCCGCCGCCGTCATGCCGGTCTGCGCGCAGACCATGATCAAGACCGATACCCAGGGCCTGAGCGCAGGCGAAGTCGCCATCGACGTCAACGGCCAGCGCGTGCCGGCCTATCGCGCTCAGCCCGAGGGCAAGACCGGCTTGCCGGTGATCATCGTGGTCTCCGAGATCTTTGGCGTGCACGAACACATCGCCGATATCGCACGGCGTTTCGCCAAGCTGGGTTACCTCGCCATTGCGCCGGACTTCTTCGTGCGCCAGGGCAATCCCATGGCCTATACCTCCATTGCCGAGCTGCAGAAGGAAATCATTTCCAAGGTGCCAGACGCCCAGGTGATGGGCGACATCGATGCCTATGTCAAATGGGCCGGCGAGAACGGCGGCGATCTCCGTCGCCTGGGGATCAATGGTTTCTGCTGGGGTGGCCGCATCGTGTGGCTCTACTGTGCGCACAATCCCAAGGTCAAGGCCGGGGCGGCCTGGTATGGCCGCCTGGTGGGCGAGAACAGCGCCCTGTTCCCGCAGCAGCCCATCGATATCGCACCCACCCTGAAGCCTCCGGTCATCGGCCTGTATGGCGGCAAGGACCAGGGCATTCCGGTGGCTACCGTGGAACAGATGAAGGAGGCGTTGCAGAAGGCCGGCAACCATTCCGAATTCCATGTCTATATGAACTCTGGCCATGCCTTCAATGCCGATTACCGCCCCAGCTATGTCGAGGCCGATGCCAAGGATGCCTGGGCCAAGGTGGTGGCCTTCTTCAAACGGCATGGCGTGGCCTGAGGCAGGCTTCTTATTGGTGCGCCTCTGATGCAGATCAAGGCATGGCGCCCCGATCTGTGGGCGCTACTGGTGCAAGGGATGGAGATTTCCATCCCTTTTTCATTGGCACGCCGTTTGCTAACCAAGAGCTTGAGTAGAAGCGGCTAGCAGTCGGTAACACTTCACACTTACCGTCTTGCGGGGCATTGCTCGTGACACCATCGGAGCCTTCCGATGGTCCCCATCATTTTTTGATCGGACACGAGACCATGCACAATGCCCACGCGCCTTCGCCTGATTGGCTCCTTCCTTTGCTGCCGCAGTTGTCAGCTTCTTCCGTTTTGTCGATTGCGTTGCTCCTGCGAGCTGCTCGGGGGATGCCCGATTGTTGATATTCCGATTGATCTGTGCAAGTTCAACCCACCTGGAGAGGAAGGCGATGAAAAAGCAAACGATGCAACAGCGGACATTCCTGCGGCGCTTCACCGGCGCACTACTGGGCGCGGCAGCCCTGCAGATGGCAGCCCTGGCCCAGGCCGAGGACAAGGTCACGCTGCTGTCGAACTGGTATGCCCAGGCCGAGCATGGCGGCTTCTACCAGGCCGTGGCCAAGGGCATCTACAAGAAGTACGGCATGGAGGTGACCATCAAGATGGGCGGCCCGCAGGTCAACAACATGCAGATCCTGGTGGCCGGGCAGGCCGACTTCAGCATGGGCTATGACTTCACGGTCATGAAGGGGATCGAGCAGGGGCTGCCGTTGGTCACCGTGGGGACCTCCTTCCAGTCCGACCTGCAAGGGATGATGACGCACGATGACGTCACCAGCCTGGCCGGCCTGAAGGACAAGACCATCCTGGTGGCCGGCTCCGGGCAGTCGAGCTGGTGGCCCTGGCTCAAGGCCAAGTATGGCTACACCAATGCGCAATCCAAGGCCTATACCTTCAACCTGCAACCCTTCTTCGCCGACCCCAACATCGCGCAGCAGGCCTATCCCTCCTCTGAACTGTTCCAGGCCGACAAGGCCGGCGTGAAGAGCAAGTTCTTCCTCTTTGCCAGCGCAGGCTATCCGCCCTATGGCACCACCATCGTGACGTTGCAAAAGACGGTGGCGACCAAGCCCGACCTGGTACAGCGTTTCGTCAAGGCCACCGCCGAAGGCTGGAAGAGCTACCTGGAAGACCCGGCCCCGGCCAATGCCCTCATCAAGGCCGACAACAAGAACATGAGCGACGAACAACTGGCCTATGCCGTGGCCAAGCTCAAGGAACTGAAGGTGGTCACCGGGGGCGATGCCGCCAGGCTGGGCATCGGCGTGATGACCGACGAACGCTGGAAGCAGACCTATGACGTGATGGTGGCCACCGGCCTGCTCAAGGCCGGCACCGATTACCACAAGGCCTATACCACCCAGTTCGTCAAGGACATGAAGGTCATGCCCTGAGTCGGTTTTCTCCGGCGAAGGCGACCGTGTTGGCACGCCGGCCGGCGCACGGTGGCGCATACCCGCTACCGTGCAAGCAGAAGGAGCCACATCATGTTGGTCACTCAACAAAAAGTCTTGCGCAAGTTCTGGTACGCACTCATGCCCATCTCGCAACTGAAGGAGGGGCCCCAGCCGTTCACGCTGCTGGGCGAGAAGCTGGTGCTCTGGCTCAAGGAAGATGGCACGCCGGCCGCCTTGCAGGATCGCTGCTGCCATCGCACGGCCAGGCTGTCCAAGGGTTTCGTGGAAAACGGCCATATCGTGTGCGGGTATCACGGTTGGACCTTCAATGGTGAAGGAACTTGCGTGAGGGTGCCGCAGAACGCGGAGGGCGGCGTGCCGTCTGGCGCCTGTGTGAAGTCTTATTACTGCAAGGAGCGCTACGGTTACGTCTGGGTGGCGCTGGAAGAACCGCTGCGCGACATTCCCGATTTCCCGGAAGAGGGCGCGCCGGGTTATCGCCGCATATTCCAGTTCTATGAACGCTGGGAAACCAGCGCACTGCGCATGATGGAAAACTCCTTCGACAATTCCCACTTCAGCTACGTACACCGCGCCACCTTCGGCCTGTATGACCAGCCCAAGCCGGAGAAATACGAGATCGAGGAAACCGACTACGGTTTCGAGGCCGAGACCCGGGTGCCCATCAAGAATGTGCCGGCCAGCTATCGCGTCACCGGCAGCACCGCCGACACCACCGTGCGCCACATGTTCAACCGCTGGTATCTGCCCTTCGTGCGCCGCTTCGGCTGCACCTATCCAGAGAGCGGCCGGCACCACATCATCTACAACTGCGCCACGCCCATCGATGATGGCGCCATTATGCTGTCGCAATGGTTGTATCGCAACGATACCGAAGAGGACTGTACCGAAGCCGAGCTCATTGCCTGGGATGCTCCCATCCTGGTGGAAGATCGCGAGATCCTGGAAGCCACCGATCCCGATGCCTGCATCGACGTGCGCCGCCGCCAGGAATTCCACATGGCCTCGGATCGGCCTGGTCTCATCATGCGGCGCAGATTGCTGCAATTGCTGGAAGAGCACGGCGAATCCGAAGTATTCCGTCTCCATCCCGTTGCATGAACTCGCCAGGAGATCCCATGGACAGAGATGAGCACGCCATGTCGCAGGCAGCGCGATGGGAGCAGAGGGAGCAGGAGGGCGCAGCCGTGCCGGTGCTGTCGGCGCAGCGGGTGGAGAAGACCTATGGCAACGGCACACGGGCGCTCGATGAGGTCCGGCTCGATATCAGGCGTGGCGAATTCGTCTCGCTGCTGGGGCCTTCGGGTTGCGGCAAGAGTACCTTGCTGAAGATGTTCGCCGGGCTGGAAGAGCCGTCCCATGGGCATATCCGCTGGTGGGGCGGTAACCTGGCCACGCTCGGCACGCCCGCGCGCACGCTGGCCATGGTATTCCAGGAAGCCACCCTGATGCCCTGGGCCACGGTGCAGCAGAATGCACGGCTGCCGCTGGACTTGCGCCACGTGCCGCGCGCGCAGGCCGATGCGCGCGTGGCCGAGGCCTTGCAGCGGGTGGGCCTGGAAAAATTCCACCAGGTGCTGCCGCGTGAACTGTCCGGCGGGATGCAGATGCGCGCCTCGATTGCGCGGGCGCTGGCGACTTCACCCAATCTGTTGTTGATGGATGAGCCCTTCGGGGCGCTCGATGAATTCACCCGCAACAAGCTGGATGCCGACCTGCGCGACATCTGGAGCCGGCAAGACCTGACGGTGGTGTTCGTCACCCATAGTATCTACGAGGCGGTGTTTCTGTCTTCGCGCGTGATCGTCATGGCAGCCAGGCCCGGGCGCGTGATTGCGGACGTGGCCATCGATGCGCCGGGGCCGCGCGATGAGGCCTTCCGCATGTCGGCGCCTTTCATGCAGTACTGCAAGACCCTTTCCGATTACCTGACGCTGGCCAACCAGCAGGGAGGCGACCATGCCGCCCAACACTGATCCGCTCATCCGCCGTCCCGGTTTCTGGCGCGTGGTGGCGCCGCTGTCCATCGGCATGGCGCTGCTGTTGCTGTGGCAGCTGGTCTGCACCTGGCTGGATGTGCCGCCCTACCTGGTGCCCACGCCGGTCCTGATCGCCAAGACCCTGGTGGCAGACTGGGGGCTGCTGATGGATTCGCTGCTGGTGACCTTGAAGATCACCTTCCTGGCCTTTGCGCTGGCGGTGCTGCTGGGGGTGGCGATTGCCTTCGTGTTCGTGCAGAGCCGCTTCATCGAGGTCAGCCTGTTTCCCTATGCGATCATCCTGCAGGTCACGCCCATCGTGGCCATCGCGCCGTTGATCATCATCTGGGTCAAGGATACGACGGCTGCGCTGACGGTGTGCGCGACCATCATGGCGCTCTTTCCCATCATCTCCAACACCACGCTGGGCTTGCGTAGCGTCAATCCGGGCTTGCTCAACCTGTTCCGCCTCAACAAGGCCACGCGCTGGCAGACGCTGTGGCGCTTGCGCATTCCCAGTGCCTTGCCTTACTTTTTCGGCGGCTTGCGCATTTCCAGCGGGCTGGCCTTGATTGGTGCGGTGGTGGCCGAGTTCGTGGCCGGTACCGGCGGCACCGGTTCGGGGCTGGCCTACCAGATCCTGCAGGCCGGTTTCCAGTTGAACATCCCGCGGCTGTTTGCGGCCTTGCTGTTGATCACGCTGACCGGCATCCTGCTGTTCTGGCTCATGAGTGCAATCTCGCGTGCGATGCTGGCGGGCTGGCATGAAAGTGAGATGAATTGAGCGAGATGCATTGAACATGAACTTCCCTGGAGTCGATCTGCCATGCCTACCTTCCTGATCAGGAACCTGCAAGCCATCATGACCGGCCTGGCGGGCGCTGCGGCCCGTCATGCCGGCCCCGACCTCCGCGTGCAGGACGGCGTGATCGCCGCCATCGGCAAGCTCGATGCATTGCCCGGCGAAACCGTGCTCGATGCCAGCGATTGCGTGGCCTATCCAGCCTGGGTCAA
Organism: Herbaspirillum sp. B65; assembly: GCF_000333555.1. Lineage (NCBI taxonomy): Bacteria > Pseudomonadati > Pseudomonadota > Betaproteobacteria > Burkholderiales > Oxalobacteraceae > Herbaspirillum > Herbaspirillum sp. B65. The sequence goes on from NZ_BADI01000468.1 coordinate 5,756, forward strand.
TACCCATCATCACCTGTTCCAGTCGCTATTGAAGGGCGATCCGCTGGGCATCAATGCCACGCTCACGCCCTGGCTGGCGGCCACGCCCTATCGCTATCGCGCCCGCTTCGATGGCGAGCTGTTCCGGCTGGCCGCGCGCATCGGCATGGTCGAGCTCATGCGTTCGGGCTGCGGCACCATTGCCGATCACAACTACCTGTATTACCCCGGGATGCCCTTCGATAGCTCGGCGATCCTGTTCGAGGAAGCCGAGCGCCTGGGCTTGCGCTTCGTGCTGTGCCGGGGCACGGCCACCCGCACGCGGCAACTGGAAGCCGAGTTGCCCAGCGCCTTGCGACCCGAGACGCTGGAAGCTTTCCTGGTCGATATGGGCCGCCTGGCCAAGCGCTTCCACGATCCTGCGGCGGCGTCGATGCGCCGGGTGGTGATGGCGCCCACCACGCCGCTGTATTCGGCCGCGCCCGAGGAATTGCGCGAGATCGCCAGCGCCGCCCGTGCGCTGGGGTTGCGGCTGCATAGCCATCTCTCGGAGACCGTGGGCTACCAGGACAGCGCGCACGCCATGCACGGCTGCCGCCCGGTGGAGTTCTGCGAGCGGGTCGGTTGGCTGGGGCCGGACGTGTGGTTTGCGCATCTGGTCAAGCTGGATGTGGAGGAAATCCGCCTGCTGGGCGCGACCGGCACCGGCATTGCGCATTGTCCGCAGAGCAATGGCCGGCTGGGCAGTGGCATTGCCCCGATACGCGCGCTGGAGGCGGCCGGCGTGCCGGTGTCCATCGGCGTGGACGGCGCGGCGTCCAACGAGGCGGCCGACATGATCTCGGAAACCCACGCCGCCTGGCTGATGCAGCGCGCCCGGCGCGGGCAGGAGGCCAGCCCTGCCTTCCGGGGCGGCAGTTTCGAGGGCGGCGCCGATGCGGCGAGCGTGGAAGACGTGGTGCGTTGGGGCAGCACGGGCGGCGCCCGCGTGCTGGGTCTGGGCGCGCTGGATGGCTTGCAGGTGGGGCAGCAGGCCGATATCGCGCTCTATCGTCTGGATGATCCGCGCTACTTCGGGCTGCATGACCCGGCCATTGGGCCGGTGGTGTCGGGCGGGCGACCTTTCTTGAAGGCAATGTGGGTGGCCGGCCGGGCAGTGGTGCAGGACGACGTCATCCCGGGCGTAGACCTGGCCGAACTGGGGGCGCAGGCGCGGCAGGCGGTCAGAAAGATGCTTGGCGGCAATTAAAATGGTCTCGGATTTGGCATTCCATGGCCGGACTTGAGGGCTATTCCCCATGAGCCACATGGGATGCCGGCCAAAACTGCTAAAATGCCGGGATGATCAAGAGACGTAATTCTCCCTTCAGTTTCTCAGCCGAGGATTTCGATGAATCCATGGAATCCTTTGGCGCTTTCGATCCATTCCACCCCGACTCCCGCGCCCGCAAGGCTGCTGCCACCGATTCCACCGAGTCCAATGAGCGCGCCGAGGACGGCGACGACGCCGGGCAAGCCGCGCCTGCCCCGCTGGAACTGGACCTGACCAATCATTTCCTGATCGCCATGCCGTCCATGCTGGACCCGATCTTTGGCGGCACCGTGGTCTATCTCTGCGAACACAACCATAACGGCGCGCTCGGCGTGGTGATCAACAAGCCCACCGACATGACCATGGATGTGCTGTTCGACCGCATCAACCTCAAGCTGGAGATCCGTCCCGACACGCCTGATGCCATGCCCGAGCTGTATCGGCGCCCGGTCATGTTCGGCGGCCCGGTGCAGGTGGAGCGCGGCTTCGTGCTGCATTCCACCTCGGAAAAATATTCCTCCACGCTGCAGGTCACCGAAGACGTGGCCCTGACCACCTCCAAGGATGTGCTCGAAGCGGTGGCGCATGGCAATGGCCCCGAGCGCGTGCTGGTGACGCTGGGTTGCTCGGGCTGGAGCCCGGGCCAACTGGAAGGCGAGATCGCCCGCAACGGCTGGCTGACGGTCAAGGCCGATCCCGCCATCATCTTCGAATTGCCGGTAGAGCAACGCTTCACGGCAGCACTGGCCTTGCTGGGGATCGACCCGGTGATGCTCTCCGGCGATGCCGGACGGGCTTGAGACGGGAACTGCACTTGGACACCATCCTGGCCTTCGACTTCGGCTTGAAGCGCATCGGCGTGGCCGTGGGCAATACCGGCCTGAAGCAGGCGCAGCCGCTGGCGGTCATCAGCGCACCCACCAACGATGGCAAGTTCGCCGCCATCGCCAGCCTGATCCAGGAGTGGCAGCCGGCGCGTTGCGTGGTCGGCCTGCCCTTGCATCCAGACGGCGCCGAACACGAGATGAGCGCGCGCTGCCGCCGCTTCGCCAACCAGTTGCATGGCCGTTATGGCGTGCAAGTCACGCTGGTGGATGAGCGCTACAGTTCGGCGGTGATCCACCACCAACGCGGCGAGCAGATTGACGACCAGGCCGCCGCCATCATTTTGCAGCAATACTTTGACGACGCACATTCATGAGCACAACACCTTCCCAGCTTGATGCAGAAGCGCTGTACCAGACCCTGGTGCAGCAGATCAAGGCAGGCCTGCAAGGCGCAACGGACGTTGCGCTGGTAGGCATCCATTCCGGCGGGGCCTGGCTGGCCGAGCGCCTGGCCAGCGAGCTGGGCCTGACCGAACGCCTGGGTTTCGTGGACGTTTCCTTCTATCGCGACGACTTTTCCGAGAAGGGCTTGCGCGCCGATGTGAAACCCAGCCAGATTCCCTTCGATGTCGAAGGTGCCACCATCCTGCTGGTCGACGACGTGCTCTATACCGGCCGCACCACGCGCGCGGCCATCAACGAACTGTTCGACTATGGCCGCCCGGCGCGCGTGCTGCTGGCCGCGCTGGTGGACCGTGGCGGGCGCGAGCTGCCCATTGCCGCCGACTTCGTGGCCACTGCGGTCAAGCTGAACAAACAAGAAAACCTGCAACTGCAACGCGCCGATGACGGCCGCTTCTCACTCACGGTGGTCCATGCTTAATCCACAACTGAACAAAAACGGCGAACTGCAACACCTGCTGACCATCGAGGGTTTGCCGCGCGCTATCCTGACGCACATCCTCGATACCGCTTCCTCCTTCGTCAGCATCGGCGACCGCGAAGTCAAGAAGGTACCGCTGATGCGCGGCAAGAGCGTCTTCAACCTGTTCTTCGAGAATTCCACGCGTACCCGCACCACCTTCGAGATCGCCTCCAAGCGCCTCTCGGCGGACGTGATCAATCTGAACATCCAGGCTTCCAGCACCAGCAAGGGCGAGTCGCTGCTGGACACCATCGACAACCTGGCGGCCATGCACGCCGACATGTTCGTGGTGCGCCACGCGCAATCGGGCGCGCCCTTCCTGATCGCCAAGCACCTGATCGATACCAAGCAGTCGCACGTCCACGTGGTCAACGCCGGCGACGGCCGCCACGCGCACCCGACCCAGGGTCTGCTGGACATGTACACCATCCGCCACTACAAGAAGGACTTCACCAACCTGCGCGTGGCCATCGTCGGTGACATCCTGCACAGCCGCGTGGCGCGCTCGGACATCCATGCGCTGACCACCCTGGGGGTGCCCGAAGTGCGCGCCATTGGTCCGCGCACCCTGTTGCCCAGCGGCCTGGAGCAGATGGGCGTGCGCGTCTTCCACAACATGGAAGAGGGCTTGAAGGACGTGGACGTGATCATCATGCTGCGCTTGCAGAACGAACGCATGAGCGGCGCCTTGCTGCCCTCGGCGCAGGAGTTCTTCAAGAGCTACGGCCTGACCCCGGAACGCCTGGCCCTGGCCAAGCCGGACGCCATCGTCATGCACCCTGGCCCGATGAACCGCGGCGTGGAAATCGACTCGGCCGTAGCCGATGGCGCCCAGGCCGTGATCCTGCCGCAGGTGACCTTCGGCATTGCGGTGCGCATGGCGGTCATGAGCATTGTGGCTGGCAACTGAATCCCAGCCTGACGACGACTATCCCCGCGACGTTTTGAACGATCCGTTAAGAAGACAAGAACTGATGAAACTGCATATCAAGAACGGCCGCCTGATCGACCCGGCCAACGGCATCGATGCCCAGCAGGATGTGTATGTGGCCGCCGGCAAGATCGTCGGTGTGGGCCAGGCCCCGGCCGACTTCGTGGCCAACAAGACCATCGACGCCACTGGCCTGATCGTGGCGCCCGGCTTGGTGGACCTGTCGGCCCGCCTGCGCGAGCCCGGCTACGAATACAAGGCCACACTGGAGTCCGAGATGCAGGCCGCCATCCAGGGCGGTGTGACCAGCCTGGTCTGCCCGCCCGATACCGATCCAGTACTGGACGAACCGGGCCTGGTGGAAATGCTCAAGCACCGCGCCCGTTCGCTCAATCAGGCCCACGTCTATCCGCTGGGTGCATTGACCGCTGGCTTGAAAGGTAAAGCACTGACCGAAATGGCCGAGCTGACCGAGGCTGGCTGCATCGGCTTCTCGCAGGCCGAAGAGCCGATCACCGACACCACCGTGCTGCTGTCGGCGCTGCAATATGCCAAGACCTTCAACTACACCGTCTGGCTGCGCCCGCAAGACCCGCACCTGGGCCGCTCAGGTATCGCCCACAGCGGCCCGGCCGCTTCGCGCCTGGGTTTGTCGGGGGTGCCGGTGATGTCGGAGACCATTGCGCTCTACACCCTGTTCGAACTGATGCGCGCCACCGGTGCCCGCGTACACCTGTGCCGCATGTCCTCGGCTGCCGGCCTGGAGCTGGTGCGCCAGGCCAAGAGCGAAGGCCTGCCGGTGACCTGCGACGTGGGTGTCCACCACATCCACCTGTGCGACCTGGATATCGGCTTCTTCGACTCCAACGCGCGCATGACGCCGCCGCTGCGTTCGCAGCGCGACCGCGAAGCGATTCGCACCGCCTTGCTGGATGGCACCATCGACGCCGTCTGCTCGGACCATACCCCGGTCGATGACGATGAAAAGCTGCTGCCCTTCGGCGAAGCCTCGCCGGGTGCTACCGGCCTGGAACTGCTGCTGTCGCTGTCGCTGAAGTGGGCGCTGGAAACCGAAGGCCAGGGCAAGGAAGTGCTGTCCAAGGCGATTTCCAAGGTGACCCATCGCGCCGCCAAGGTAGCCGGCCTGAAGGCCGGCAACCTGGCCGTGGGCAGTGCGGCCGACCTGTGCTTGTTCGATCCCAATGCATTGTGGAAGGTGCAGGGCGCCGCGCTGGCCAGCCAGGGCAAGCACACGCCTTTCCTGGGCTACGAGTTGCCGGGTGTGGTCAAGGCGACCATCGTCTCCGGGCACATTGCGTTCGAGCGTTGACTTTCGCTTGATCGATGATGGCCCTTGCGCAAACTATTCTTTGATTACCGGTCAAGGCATTCTTGACCGGCTACGACTGACCGAGCCATGTTCGTTTTTCGTTTGCTGCGCCTGATCGCGCACTTGTTCAAAGGCATGGCGGTGTGTGCCTTCCTGTTCCCGTTCGCTTCGGAGAAAGGCCGGGAAGCGCACATCCGGCGTTGGTCGCGCAAGCTCTTGCGCATCTGTGGCATCCAGGTCAAGATCGACAGCCCGCTGCCGCTGCAGCGTTCGTTGCTGGTATCGAACCACGTGAGCTGGCTGGATATCTTCGTATTCAATTCGCTGCAGCCCTGCCGTTTCGTGGCCAAGTCCGAGATCCGCAGCTGGCCGCTGATCGGCTGGCTGTGCGCCAAGACCGGCACCATCTTCATCTCGCGCGGCAAGGCCAGCGATGTGCGACGCATCTTCAAGGGACTGGTGGAAAGCATCGAGAAGGATGAGCACGTGGCCTTCTTCCCTGAAGGCACCACGGCAGCGCAGGGTACGCTTTTGCCTTTCCACGCTAATCTGTTCGAAGCCGCTATCGATGCTCGCGCACCGGTACAGCCCTATGCGCTGCGTTATCTGGACGGCGAAGGCAAGCTGCATGGTGCGGCCGATTTCATTGGTGATATGTCCATTGCCGAAAGCATCATCACCATTCTCAAGGCGCAGGGCATGACGGCTGAACTGAAGCAATTGCCGCTTATCAGCACTGAAGGCGCGCATCGCCGCGACCTGGCACGCACGGCGCGTGAAGTCATTGCGGGTGGATTAGGGTATTCGCTGGAGTCGCTCAGCCCGGCTGGCGCGCCTGCGGACACTGCACCTGGAACAGCGCCCGATCCTCAAGTCGCACCGCGCTGAGTTTGCCGCCCCAGACGCACCCGGTATCGAGGGCGATCAGGTTGGGGCGCATGACCAGGCCCAGCGTGGACCAGTGGCCGAACACCACGGTCACCTCCGCAGTACGGCGGCCCGGTACCTCGAACCAGGGCAGCAATCCTTCCGGCGCGGCGGCCGCTCCTTCCTTGACTGCAAAATCCATCGTTCCATCGGCCTGGCAGAAGCGCAGGCGGGTAAAGGCATTGATGATGCAGCGCAGGCGCTCGTAGCCGCTCAGGTCGTCGCTCCAGCGCGCAGGCTGGTTGCCATACATGTGACGCAAAAAATCGACCCACTGCTCGCTTTGCAGCATGGCCTCCACTTCTGCGGCTAGCGCCAGCGCCTGATGCAAATCCCATTGCGGCAGTACCCCGGCGTGGACGATCAGGTGGCCCTGTTCATGGATGGCCAGGGGGCGGTGGCGCAGCCAGTGGATCAGTTCTTCGCGGTCGGGGGCGTTGAGGATGTCGTCGAGCGTATCGTCCCGGTGGGCTGGGCGGATGCCGCAGGCTACTGCCAGCAGGTGCAGGTCGTGGTTGCCCAGCACGGCCTGGGCGCGTTCGCCCATTTGCATGACGGTGCGCAGGGTTTGCAGGGATTGGGGGCCGCGGTTGATGAGGTCGCCGGCGAAGAGGATGCGATCTGGAGAAGCCGGCGGCAGAACGACTAGCAAATTCTCCAGGGAGCCTGCGCATCCCTGTAGATCTCCGATAACGTAATTTCTCATGTGCAATGTCTGGTGGGCTGTGATGAGGGAGCGGCGATGCCGTGCATAAACCGCCTGCGAACTGATCCAATGAGGGTTGGCTCGGGTAAAATACTCGGTTTCCATTCTTTACGCATGGTAACCAGCGGTGGTGTCCCATGCCAAGACAGCAATGATTTTAGTGACTGGCGGTGCAGGATTCATTGGATCCAATTTTGTCGTTGAGTGGCTCAGCCATACCGGCGAGTCCGTGCTCAACCTGGATTTGCTGACGTATGCCGGCAATCTGCAGAATCTGGCTTCCTTGTCAGACAATGCTGATCATATCTTTGTACAGGGCGATATCGGTGATCGCCCAATGGTGGCAGATTTGCTCAGGCAGCATCGTCCGCGCGCCGTGCTTAATTTCGCCGCCGAGAGTCACGTTGACCGTTCCATTCATGGTCCCGATGCGTTTGTCCAAACCAATGTGGTGGGCACGTTCAATCTGTTGGAATCCGTGCGCGAGTACTGGAGCCAGCTTGACAAGGCAGAGCGTGCGCAATTCCGCTTCCTGCATGTCTCCACGGATGAGGTCTATGGTTCGCTGGCGCCGCAGGCCCCCGCTTTCAGGGAGACAAATCGCTACGCACCCAACAGCCCCTATTCGGCGACCAAGGCAGCCAGTGACCATTTGGTGCGCGCCTGTCACCATACCTACGGGCTGCCGGTGCTGACGACCAATTGCTCCAACAACTATGGTCCCTATCACTTCCCAGAAAAATTGATCCCGCTGATGATCGTCAACGCGCTCGATGGCAAGTCCTTGCCGGTGTACGGCGACGGTCAGCAGATCCGTGACTGGCTCTACGTGAAGGATCACTGCAGCGCCATTCGCCGCGTACTGGAGGCGGGCACGCCAGGCGAGGTCTACAACATTGGCGGTTGGAACGAGAAGGCCAATATCGACATCGTCAATACCGTCTGCACCCTGCTGGATGAGTTACGTCCGCGTGCCGACGGCCAGAGCTATGCCGGCCAGATTACCTATGTGACCGACCGTCCGGGCCACGACCGCCGCTACGCCATCGATGCCGGAAAGATCGAGCGCGAACTGGGCTGGAAGCCAGCCGAAACCTTCGAAACGGGTATTCGCAAGACCGTGGAGTGGTATCTGGCCAATCAGGAGTGGGTGGCCAACGTCCGCTCAGGCAGTTACCGCGAATGGCTGGAAACCAATTACGCCGGACGCCAGGCATGAAGATCATCTTATTCGGATGCAACGGTCAATTGGGCTGGGAGCTGCAACGCAGCCTTGCCCCCCTGGGTGAACTCATCAGCCTGCACTCCGCCAGCCAGCGGTACTGCGGCGATCTGGCCGATCTTGCGGGTATCACCCGGACCATCGCGAGCGTGCGCCCTGATGTGGTGGTCAATGCTGCCGCCTACACAGCAGTGGACAAGGCCGAGTCCGATAGTAAACGAGCCCGCCTGGTCAACGCGCAGGCGCCCCAGACGATGGCGTTGGCAGTTGCACAGTGTGGCGCGCTGCTGGTGCATTACTCGACTGATTACGTGTTTGACGGCAGCGGCGACAAGCCTCGCCGTGAAGTCGATCCGACCGGTCCGTTGAACGTCTATGGCCAGACCAAACTGGAAGGAGAGCAGGCGATCATTGCCAGTGGCTGTGCCCATCTCATCTTCCGGACCAGCTGGGTCTATGCAGCACGCGGCGGCAACTTCGCCAAGACCATGCTGCGGCTGGGCGCCGAGCGCAAAGAGCTCAATGTCATCGACGATCAGACCGGTGCCCCCACCGGGGCGGAGCTGCTGGCCGATGCCAGTGCGCACGCCATCGCGCGGACCGTTCAGGATCCCGCTCGTCAAGGCCTCTACCACCTGACCGCTAGCGGAGAAACAACCTGGTTTGCCTATGCCCGGCACGTCTTCGGGCTGGCCGAACAATGGGCCGGACAAACCAGCCTGGCACGGCTTTCGCCCATTCCTACCAGTGCCTATCCGACACCGGCAAGGCGACCGCTGAATTCGCGTCTGGATTGCAGCAAGTTCCAGGACGCCTTCGGGCTGGTACTGCCAGGGTGGCAAGGCGGTGTTGAGCGCATGATGAAAGAACTCCATGAACACTAAAACGAACATCCCGCGCAAGGGCATCATCCTTGCCGGTGGCTCCGGCACACGGTTGCATCCGGTAACCATGGCAGTGTCCAAGCAATTGCTGCCGGTCTACGACAAGCCGATGATCTACTATCCGCTGAGCACTCTGATGCTGGCCGGCATCAGGGACATCCTCATCATCACCACGCCGGATGAGGCCCCGCGCTTCCAGAGTCTGCTGGGCAATGGCTCCAACTGGGGATTGAACATCAGCTATGCGCAACAACCCAGTCCGGATGGCCTGGCACAAGCCTTCATCATCGGTCGCGATTTCATCGGAAACGCGCCCTCTGCGCTGGTGCTGGGTGACAACATCTTCTATGGACACGATCTGCAGTCCAAGCTGGATCAGGCCTGCAACCGCGCTGACGGGGCGACCGTGTTCGCCTACCATGTGCACGATCCTGAACGTTACGGCGTGGTCGCCTTCGACGTCGATGGCCGCGCCACCAGCCTGGAAGAGAAGCCGGCAAGGCCCAAGAGCAAGTATGCCGTGACCGGTCTGTATTTCTATGACAACCAGGTCTGCGACATCGCGGCCGATATCAAGCCATCGGCACGCGGCGAGCTCGAGATCACCGATGTCAATCGCTGCTATCTTGAGCGGGGCCAGCTCAACGTGGAAATGATGGGGCGCGGTTACGCGTGGCTGGATACCGGTACCCATGAGAGCCTGATCGAAGCCAGCAATTTCATCCAGACCATCGAACATCGCCAGGGGCTGAAGGTCGCTTGTCCGGAAGAGATCGCTTATCGCATGGGCTACATTGATGCCCAGCAGTTGCAAAAGCTGGCGGCACCGCTGGTCAAGAGTGGCTACGGTGTCTATCTGCAACGCTTGTACGAGCAGGGAGATGCATCTTGAATTCAATAGCAACACCCTTGGAAGGAGTCCTGTTGATCGAGCCGAAGGTGTTCGGTGATGATCGCGGATTTTTCTTCGAGAGTTTCATCAGCGGCGTTTCAACGAACTGGTGGATCGCGAGGTCGAATTCGTCCAGGATAACCACAGCAAGTCCGCGTGCAATGTGCTGCGTGGACTGCATTACCAGATCCGCCAGGCGCAGGGTAAGCTGGTGCGCGCAGTCGCTGGCGAGGTGCTGGATGTGGCGCTGGACCTGCGCAAGAGTTCGCCGACCTTCGGACAGCACTACAGCGTGCGCCTGAGTGCCGAGAACAAGCGCATGCTGTGGATTCCAGAAGGATTTGCGCATGGTTTCGTGGTGTTGTCCGAGAGTGCCGAGTTCCTCTACAAGACCACCGATTACTGGGCGCCCGAGCATGAGCGCAGCATTCTCTGGAATGACCCGGCCCTGGCCATCGACTGGGGGCTGACTCTTGATGCGCCCATGCTGTCGGCCAAGGATCTGGCGGGCAAGCTGTTCCATGAAGCGGAGCACTTCGATTGAAGTCATCCATGCTGGAAGTCGATCCGCACGCAGCCCCCAGTCTTTCTCCGCTGGCCCTGCTCAAGTCGCTTGTCCGCCATCGCAGCCTGCTGGTCCAGATGACCAAGCGTGAAGTCGTGGGCCGCTACAAAGGGTCGGCGCTGGGCGTAGCGTGGTCGTTCTTCAATCCGATTTTCATGCTGGTGGTCTATACCATCGTTTTTTCCCAGATCTTCAAGAGCCGTTGGGGCAGCGGCGATGATGAGAGCCAGACGCAGTTCGCGGTAGTGCTGTTCGTGGGTATGATCGTGCTGAACCTCTTCAGCGAGGTCATCAACCGCGCCCCGCACCTCATCGTTCAGAACGTCAATTTCGTCAAGAAGGTGGTCTTTCCTCTGGAGATACTGCCCTTGGTCTCGCTGGGCGCGGCCGTCTTCCATGGCCTGATCAGCCTGTCGGTGCTGTTGCTGGCGTTCGTCACCTTCAATGGCTACCTGCATTGGACCTTGATTTTCACCCCGTTGGTACTGCTGCCTTTCCTGCTGGTTATTGCGGGGTTGACCTGGATCCTGGCGGCGCTGGGTGTGTTCCTGCGTGATCTGGGCCAGACTGTGACCATCGCCACCACGGTGCTGACTTTCCTGTCGCCGGTCTTCTACCCGATCGACGCCGTCCCGGGCAAGCTGCGCACGCTCATCATGATGAATCCGCTGACCTTCATCATTGAGCAGGCGCGCAATGTGCTGATCTGGGGGCGTCTGCCGGATTGGAGCGGGCTGGCCATCTATCTGCTAGCTTCGTTAGTGCTGGCCTGGCTGGGTTACGCCTGCTTCCAGAAGAGCAGGAAAGGATTTGCCGATGTCCTCTGAAGCCTCCATCGTCGTCGAGGGCCTCAGCAAGTGCCACCACATCTACGACAAGCCGCGTGACCGCTTGATGCAGCTGCTTCACGGCGGCCGTCGCCAGTATTACCGCGAGTTCTGGGCCTTGCGCGATGTGTCCTTCGAGGTCGCGCGTGGTGAAACCATTGGCCTGATCGGCCGCAATGGCAGCGGCAAGTCCACGCTGCTGCAGATGATCTGCGGCACGTTGGCGCCAACTTCGGGCAGCGTCAAGACACGGGGGCGGGTGGCTGCCCTGCTGGAACTGGGTGCCGGGTTCAATCCCGAGTTCACCGGCCGCGAAAACATCATCATGAATGGCGCCATCCTTGGCCTGACCCGGGATGAGATCGAGGGCCGCATGCAGGATGTCATCGAATTCTCAGAACTGGGTGAGTTCATCGAGCGCCCCGTGAAGACCTATTCCAGCGGCATGTATTCTCGGCTTGCATTTTCGATTGCGATCAACGTTGATCCCGATATCCTGATCGTCGACGAGGCCTTGTCGGTGGGCGACGCCCGTTTCGTTGCCAAGTGCATGCGGCGGATCAAGGATATCCAGGGCAAGGGTGCCACCATTCTTTTCGTCAGCCATGATGTTGGATCAGTGCGCAGCCTCTGTTCGCGCGCCATCTGGATCAACAAGGGGAGCTTGGTGGAGGTCGGTGATGTGTTTCCTGTCACGGGCCGCTACATGGAATTCATGTTCCAGGATGACGATGTCCTTCCCACTGCCCAGACACTGGATGCGCCCGTGGAGACCGTGGCCATTGATGCGCGTCCATCGACCCATTGGGGCTCGGAGCAGGGACTGATCAAGTCGGCCAGCGTCTGCGATGCCCAGGGCAATCGCCGCGATGTGCTGGAGTGGGGCGAGCGGGTGCAGGTCCTGCTGGAGATCAGCCTGCCGGACCATATTCCGCTGGAGCATCTCTGCATTTCCTTCTCGATCAAAGATCTGAAGGGGACTGATCTGATCGTCTCCACCACCCATCAGGACATGGCGGTTTGCCTGGCCGAGGGACGGCATTTTACGATCAGCTTCACACTCGACAACTTGCTCGTCAGTGGTAAATATCTGTTGGTGGCCGCCGTGGAAAACCGGCAGGGCGCCGATATCCATTATTACGAGTATCTGGAAGGTGCGCACTATTTTTCATCTATTGCGCCCAATTTCTTCGGACTGGTTCAACCCAGGATAGAACAGCAACTAAAGGTCAAACAGTGACAGATCCGATCAATTCAGACAGCTATTGGAACCGGCGTTTTTCCAACGACTGGGATACGAACGAGGGGCCGGAACAATCCGTGTTCTTTGCCCACCTTCTGTTGCGCAACTTGCCGTCCTGGTTCATTGACTACACCAAGAAGCAGACTTCTACGGCCGCAGACTGGGGCTGTGCAGAAGGGCAGGGTACGGAGTACTGGGCCTCTCGCCTGACCGCCACCCGTTTTCTGGGCATCGATTTTTCGGACATTGCCATCACCAAGGCCAGTGCACAGGCCAAGCTGGCGAACTTTGCCTGCGAGAACTGGTTGGGCGAGGGGTTCTCGCGGCCGGATCGCTTCGACTTCGTGTTCTCCTCCAATACCCTGGAGCATTTCGAGGATCCACTGCCAGTCCTCAACAACATCGCTCGCCATGCCTCCAAGGCCGTCGTGCTGGCGCTTCCCTACAAGGAAATGGAACGCATCGATGAACACTTCCATACGTTCCTGCCTGATAATCTGCCAACCCGCCTGAGCAATGGATTCCGACTGGTCTGGTCTCGGGTGGCCAATTGTGATGAGATCAGTCACAGCTATTGGAACGGCAAGCAGATATTCCTCATCTATGCGGAGACGAGCTGGGTGGATGGCGTTGCTCCGCATCTGCAGGATTGCACCGTGCAGGAAGAAGTATTCGACCCCCAAAAGCTTGCCGAAATGCATGAGCGAGTCGCGGCATTGAGCGAGGATCGCGAGAAATGGCGCCAGCAGGCCCTGGAGATGTCCAACTGGGGCAGCAAGCTCAATGACTTCATCGCTGTCCAGTCGGATCAGCTTGCCCGCGTGAGCCAGCGCCTCCAGGCCATCGAAGGGGCACCCTTGCGTTACGTCAGCAGGCGTTACGCGCGCGGCGCGGCGCGGCGCATCTTCAATGCGTTGCCCTTGCCTGCAGGACCCAAGCAGTTTTTGCGCCGTTTGATCGGGCGCATATTGCGCCGGGTGCAGGTATCGGCACCCGCCGCCCCGTCTGGATATGAACCGGAGCGTGTACAGCGCTTCATCGCGGCCAATCCCAAAGCAGAGGCCAATCCTGTGCGTGATGTGCTGGTCTTTTCGGTGATTGACTGGCACTTCCGTATTCAGCGCCCGCAACAGATCGCGCGCGGTTTCGCCCAGAATGGTGCGCGCGTGTTCTTCCTCAGCAATCACTTCGTCGACGATCCCGAGCCGGGTTATGAGATTGAACGGCTCGACGTTGACCTGGAACTCTATCAGGTCAAGCTGCATGTCAGCGGCGCACCGGCGATCTACTTCTCCGCACCGGGCGAGGCTGAACTGGACCGGCTGCGTGCCAGTCTGGCCAAGCTGCTGCTGGATCAGGCAGCGCTTTCCACGGTATCGGTGGTCGAACATGCCTACTGGTACCCGCTGGCCCGTTCGGTCCCCAATTCCCTGCTGGTTTACGACTGTATGGATCATCACGAGGGATTCGGTAACGTGCCGCGCGAGCTGATCGATCTTGAACACAAGATGATGGCCTCCAGCGACCTAGTGGTGACCACCTCGTCCTGGCTGGAAGACATGGCCCGTGGCAAGGCCCGCAGCTTGGCGACGGTGCGCAATGCTTGCGAATACGAGCGATTCGCCAAGGCGCCGCAGCAGGTTTACCAGGACGCGCGCAAACGCAAGATCATTGGTTACTACGGGGCCATTGCCGAATGGTTTGACCTTGACCTGGTCCGCCGCCTGGCCAGCGAGAATCCCGATGCGCTGGTGCTGCTGGTGGGCAACGATACGGCGCAGGCCGGTGCCGCATTGAAGGGTTTGTTCAACGTGGTAATGACGGGCGAGGTGCCATACGACCAATTGACGCATTACCTCTATGCTTTCGACGTCTGTCTGCTGCCCTTCAAGGTCATTCCCCTGACCCTGGCCACCAATCCGGTCAAGGTCTATGAATATCTGGCCGCCGGCAAGCCGGTGGTCAGCACGGAATTGCCCGAGATTGCACAGTTCGGCGACCTGGTCGATTCGGCGAGTTCCCACGACCAGTTCGCCGAGATGGTAAAGAAGCGCATTGCCGTACCCAGTTCGCCCGCCGAAGTCGAGCAACGCCGCGCCTTTGCGCAGCGCCAGACCTGGCAGCATCGGGCCGAGGAATTCAGTACCGCGCTGGCTGGTTTGAGCATGCCCAGGATCAGTGTCATCGTGCTGACCTACAACAACCTCGAACTGACCAAGGCTTGCCTTGATAGCTTGATCACGCGCAGCCATTATCCTAATCTGGAAATCATCGTGGTCGATAATGCTTCCACCGATGGTTCCGTGGCCTACCTGACTGCGTTCGGCAAGACCTATCCTGAGGTGAAGATCATCCTCAACGAGACCAACGTCGGTTTCGCAGCGGGTAACAACATCGGCTTGGCGGCTGCGACGGGCCAATACCTGACTCTGTTCAACAACGATACGATTGCTACCCGTGGCTGGGCGCTGACGATGATGCGTCATCTACAGCAGGACACCAGCGTTGGCTTGGTCGGGCCGGTGACCAACAATATCGGCAACGAGGCAAAGATCCGGACCACCTATACCGATCCGGCCGAGATGCCGCAGGAAGCGGCCTTCTATACGTTGCGCCGCATGGGCAGGGCCTTCCCGCTCAAGACCGCCGCGTTCTTTTGTGTCATGATGCCGCGTTCCACTTACGAAAAATGCGGTCCGCTATGCGAAGAATACGGTCTCGGTTTCTTCGAAGACGACGACTATTGCCGTCGTGTCGAGCAACAGGGCCTGCGGGTCTTGTGCGTGCGTGACGTGTTTATCCACCATCACCTGTCGGCATCGTTCAACAAGATGCTGTCCAAGGACAGGCAGGCGCTGGTGGACCGCAATCGAGCCATCTACGAGTCCAAATGGGGGCCCTGGGAGCCGCACCAGTATGACATCAGCAATGACGACGCCTGACAGAGAGGGATGCTAGTTTCAGCGTTGAGCACATTCACTTAATCCGAAGACATACCTATGACAACCAAGAAAATCATCTGTGTCGTGGGCACGCGCCCCGAAGCCATCAAGATGGCGCCGATCATCCTGGCGCTGCGCGCCGATCCCGCTTTTGACGTCAAGGTGCTGGCTACCGCGCAGCACCGCCAGATGTTGGATCAGGTTCTCAACGTATTCGGCATTACACCGGACATCGACTTCAACATCATGCGGCCCAACCAGGCGCTGACCGCATTGACCGCTCGCCTCCTGCAGGCTTTTGACGAAGTGCTGCTGCAGGAGAAACCGGACGTGGTGCTGGCCCAGGGTGACACTACCACCGTGCTGACGGCCGCGTTGGCCTGCTTCTACCATCGTATCGATTTCGGCCACGTGGAGGCTGGCTTGCGCACTGGCGACATGCTGAATCCCTTCCCGGAAGAAATGAATCGCGTGGTTGCTGGCCGTCTGGCGCGCTGGCAC
This sequence comes from Herbaspirillum sp. B65, assembly GCF_000333555.1. Classification (NCBI taxonomy): domain Bacteria; kingdom Pseudomonadati; phylum Pseudomonadota; class Betaproteobacteria; order Burkholderiales; family Oxalobacteraceae; genus Herbaspirillum; species Herbaspirillum sp. B65. The sequence continues at coordinate 21,769 of NZ_BADI01000468.1, forward strand.
TTTGCGCCGACCGAGAGCTCGCGCCAGAATCTGCTCAAGGAAGGCGTGCCGGATAGCCAGATCTTCGTCACCGGCAACAGTGTGATCGACGCGCTGCATTCGGTCTCGTCCCGTCAGCCGGAGATCGGGATTGAGCTCGATGCGTCCAAGCGTCTGGTGCTCGTCACAGCGCACCGCCGTGAGAATTTCGGCAAGCCTTTCGAAGCCATTTGCAAGGCGGTCAAGGAGCTGGTGAATCGCAATCCCGATATTCAGGTCCTGTTCCCGGTCCACCCCAACCCCAACGTGCAGACAGTGGTGCATGCCGAGTTGGCCGATGATCCGCGCATCATCCTCTCGCAACCACTGGACTACCTGCCGTTCGTGGGGGCTATGCAGCGTGCCTACCTGATCCTCACCGATTCGGGCGGCGTGCAGGAAGAGGCACCGGCGCTGGGCAAGCCGGTGCTGGTGTTGCGTCACGAAACCGAGCGTCCGGAAGCGGTGCATGCCGGTGTGGTCAAGCTCATTGGCCCCAATTACGATGCCATCCTGGAAAATGCACAGGCGTTGCTGGATGACAAGGTTTTGTATTCGTCGATGGCCAAGGGTGTCTCTCCCTATGGTGATGGGCAGGCCGCGCGCCGCACGGTTGACGTCCTCAAGAGCTGAAGCATGACCAATCTGGTGTACCTCTCGCCGGTGCCGCTGACCAGTTTTGCGCAGCGTCCGCACAAGTTCGTCGAGTGGTTTGGCAAGCGGCACGAGGGCACAATTCTTTGGGTTGATCCATACCCGACGCGTTTGCCGCAGTGGTCGGATCTGAAACGTAAGAAAGAAGCGGCGGTGACTCCCCCGCAATCATTGGCGCCGCAAATGCAGCTTATCTCGGTAAGGGCATTGCCGGTCGAGCCCCTTCCTTTGCTTTCGCGTCTGAATGCGGCCGCGTGGCAGCCAGTGATCGCCGCCGCCGATCGGTTGCGCCAGACCGGTGACACCTTGCTGGTGATCGGCAAACCTTCATTGCTGGCGTTGGAGCTGCTGCACCGTGGTGGTTTTGTACGCACCATTTATGATGCGATGGATGACTTCCCCGCATTTTATTCGGGGTGGTCGCAACGCTCGATGGCGTCCAAGGAGCGCGACATTGCGTCTCGAGTTGATCAGTTGTGGGCCTCATCGACTGAATTGTGTCGGAAGTGGGAGAGGTACGGTAGTGTTGCGTTCGTTGCCAATGCCTGTGATGTGGGCAAATTGCCGGAGCCCATGACGCAGCGATCAAGTACACCTATTCTTGGTTATGTTGGCACCATGGGGCCATGGTTTGATTGGCCGATGTTGGCTGCAGTGGCAGCGGCACGACCGGATCTTCCTGTCCATCTGGTTGGACCGGTCTTCAATCCGCCACCGATGACGTTACCCACCAACGTCAAGTTCTTCCCCCCATGCCGCCATGAGGAGGCGCTGGAGGTGATGAAATCATTTGCAGCAGGGCTCATCCCTTTTCAGTTGAACCGACTCACTGATGGAGTCGATCCGATCAAGTATTACGAATATCGGGCGTTGGGATTGCCGGTATTGTCATCTGCGTTTGGCGAGATGCGCGAGCACTGTCGTGACCGTGGTGTCTTTATCGTTCAGGCCGGTGCTACGGCCCTCTCGCTAAAAGAGACGATTGGATCAGCCTTGGCTTTTCGCTCTGATATGCAAGACCTTGCTGATTTTCGAGATGTTAATTCTTGGGACCATCGTTTTGACGCAACAATGCGGGAAATAGCCGACCACTGATATATGTAGATCGGATCTCACGCCCATTTATGAAATGTGTTCTAGTCTCAGTCGATCGGTCATGGAGACAGGTTGTTGATGAGCCTGTGGCCGTCGTGGAAATAAGCAAGCGAGACTTTGCTGTTTTCTCCCCCCTCTGAGCGGATTGTGAATTTGAGATATCTGCTGTCGGTGGCGACAGGTACTTCCACCAGTAATGCGCGATCAAATGCGGTCAGCTTTCGCTGAACGCGAGTTTCCACGTCGTCACGGTCGACGACGGTAATAACGATGTCGATAACAGGGAGGTTCTTTGTCTCCCACTTCGGAACCAATGGTTCGCGCAGAATGAAGAAGTTGAGCTTGCCATCAATGCCGTGTGGTACGGCAGTCAATTCGCGACATTCCCTGTCCTGGGTAGGTACATTTACCTGAGACATAGAGATATCAACGTTACCTTTGATACAGTCGGAATACGCGGCTGGCGGTTTCCATGCCAAAGTTGGACTTTTACTCACGTAATGGGTAGCCCATCGCTGCGCCAGCATCAGGCCGGCTAAACCGAGCAATACGATAGTCCCCATGCCAGCCAACGTACTTTTGATATTCTCAGTAGGGGCTTTGGATTGTGTTCCAATCGTCGCAATGGCGATGCACATCAGAGGAGCGAGCAGCAAACTATATCGGGGCTGTACTTCTCCTGGTCCGATGAAAAATAACAAGAATGCTGTGCCGACCGCCAATGCCACGGCTGCGAACGTGTTTCCCCGCATTCTTATGATCCCGATGGCACAGCCGATAAGATAAACCAATGCAATTCCATGTAGAACGGCAAACATGTCGGGATTTACGCCCAGCGTGGGGGCACCAGCGATTGACAGGTCATCTGGGGCAGCGGAAGTTGTCGTGCTGGAGAAAAAGTAGTAGCCCATTCCTTGGAAAAGGGTGGAAACCTTGCTTGCCCAATAGGAAGGAGTATGCCAAGCCGAGACGAGGTCTTGTGCGATCAATCCGACCGACAAATGCGTGCGTAGATCCGGAGCGACATCTGGCAGAACGTATTGATTCCAGTTGTACAGTTGCGTGAAGCTGCGTGGATGCGATATACCACCGCTAGCGAGTGCTGCTATGAATCCATTGGATTGAAGGTCAGTCATGCCGAAGTGCGCAGGGACGGCCACGCTGGCAAACAATGCGAAAGCCGCTGTGATGGCGGCAATAAAAACATATATCCGTGCTCTCGTGCTGTGAGCGATCGGTATAGCCAAGATGATCCCGATGATCAGAATAGGGCCAGCACTGCGAAGCAGATCAAGCACCATGACAAGTAGAGCTACGCAAACGACCCAAATTGCCTTGGGCTCTCGGCAGAGTCTCGCTATCGCACCAATTAGCAGGATCTCTATTACGATAAACGGATTGTCCGACGTGGCCAATGTCGAAGAAAACCAAAATTCCGGATAAAAGCAAAGTGCGATTGCTGCAACGATTCCTGCCCGCAGTCCGAGCTCCTTCCTCACATACCGATACAAGAGAACTACCGCTGCAATATGAAATCCCGCATTGGCCAGCTTCAATATCAGATAGGAACCGTTGCTAAGCCAGCCAATCGGTAGCGTATAAAGAAGGGAGCGACGCCAGTACATGGCAAAGCCGGGAATCCAAGGGCTTTCACATTGTTTGCTCCAGTCAAGGGCACTTGATGCGCCCTCTGCGAAGTCCGCGCCACAACGAAAATAAATGCCAAAATCGCTAATTTGATTGCTATCAATTAAGATCGTCCAAGCTAAGAGGCTCAACATCAGGAAACACAGGATAGGTCGACTATAGCGATCGCTATCAACAGGCATGAAGCGGATCATCAATAACGCCAGCCCTGACATTCCTATGCCTAACGCGGTCATACCGACGACATCTGCATTGGCTCCAATGAGCAAGGCGATGCAGACAAGGAAGGTTCCCGAGAGGAGATCGTAGTAGCTGACTTGAAATCTGGAGCGGAGCGTGGACATATATACGAAAACGGGAAGCTAGTTGAGAGGCGGAGAAAATCCGCTTGCGGAAATTCGCCAATGGAACTGGCATAAAGATCAGACTAGGTATCTACGAATTTTCTAAATTGAATCAAATTGATTAAGAAAAGACGCCTCTGGTTTCTTTGCAAGCATCGCGTGTGCTAGAGGTTTCCCGGGAAGAATCCCCCATGTCTTGTTGAAACTATATCTTTTGGTTATTAGGTCTCCGCGTGCCTGTTGCTGGAGGTTTGGAGTTCGACGGATAAATATACGGTCGCAGAACTCCCCTCGCGGTCATCCAAGCTGTTGCTGCCCTTGACCTGAACGGGTAAAGGCTTTCGCCCAGTATCCGGCGAAATTTTGAAGTATGGGAAACAGGCCTTTGTCGCGTTTTTAAACAGGTGAGTATTGTTCTTCAATGTTCAGATGATTTCTGATTGAACAGGCTCTACGAACCAGCGACTGCAAGCTTGAACTGCTGGTAATCGCGGATATAGTCAGCTTCGTCATATATGTCTGACGCAAGAACAAGACAGATGGATCCGGGATCAAAATTGATTTCCGCTGCCCAGATTAGCGGAGGTACATGAAGGCCCAGCCATGGTCTGTTCAGGTGGATTGTCGATTGTTGTTCTCCATCGTCCAACGCCACGTCGAAGCTCCCGGACAGGCATATCAAGAACTGGTGTAGTTGGCGATGAGCGTGCGCTCCTCGACTTTCTCCGGTGGGCACGTCATATAAATAAAAAACTCTCTTTATCTCGAAGGGCAGATGAACGCCACTTTCAAGGAAGCTAAGGTTGCCCCGTGGATCGGTTATTTTAGGCAGCGTGAAGACCTTGCAGTCTTCAATTGTTGGTTTCTTCATGATGAGCGTCTGAGGAAAATATCCACTTGGACAAGAAATACATGATTGGTACGGAGATGGTAGTCACTAATAGCGGTGCGATCTCTTTTGGTATTCTCAGCCATTCAATTGAAAACCACAGTAAGCCGATACCAAACAAATAGTTTCCTGCATAGATCAGGGGATATAGCATGGCGCTACGTACGCCAACCTTTTTCTTGAAGACCCAGTACGTATTAAGTGAATAACCGATACCAATGCCGACAAGATAGGTCAACGAATATGCCAAGGCATATGGCATGAATAGGATAAGGGTGAGATAGCACAGGTAAGTAAGTCCTGTATTGGCAGCGCCGGCCACAATAAAACGAGAAAGCGCCACTACCATATCTCCTCGATTACAGTCTCTGGCCTTTTGTTGCTTTCTTCAAAAATGCGCCATAGATATTCTCCGATGATGCCGAGCATGACGATAATCAGCCCCAGAAGAAACGTCACTAGCGCAACTACAGTAGCGAAACCCTCGACCGGAATACGATGCATCATCGCTCCCACGACTACGGTGATGCCGTAGATGAAACTTAGCATTGCGATTACTGCCCCGACACCTGAAATCATTCGTATAGGCTTGTTAGAAAAGCCCAGCATCACATCCAGGAATGCCGTCAATTTCTTAGTAAAGGTCCACCCTGATTTTCCATATTCGCGCTTGGGACGATGATAATGGATGATGTCGGGTCTGTACCCCAGCCAATAAGCTAACAGTGGTGTGAAGACACTCTTCGAGCTGTTCGTTAAGTGAGGGAGGAAAACCTTGTCCATCAAGGCCATATCGTAGCCGCCCTCGGGATAGTCGTGGATGACGAATGTACGTAGAAGTTTGTAATAAATCTTCGAATAGATTTTTGATACTACTGGATCTTCGCGTGTGATCCGTTCGCAGATAATGAACTTTGAGCCTGCCAGCCATTTATCGATCATGTCCAGTATCAGATGCGGCGGATCTTGCAGATCAGCGGCAACAATAATAAAGGCGTCACCGGACACGAATTTCAGGCCTGTCTTGGAGCAATGGACTGCGCCGAAATTGCGCGTCAGCTTGATTACTTTGGTTTGCTCGCGACGATTCTTGAATTCCAGCAAGCGCGCCAGCGAGTCATCTTTGGAGCCGTCATCGACGAAGATGAGTTCGAGGGCGAGCGCCCGTTTATGCAGCTCCAGCTCCAGCTTTTCCAGTTCGGCGAACAGATGTGGAAGACTCCCCGAATTGAAGTATACGGGTACTACGATGGAAATGGTCTTGGCGTTCATGTTGGGAGAGCTAATTCATAAAATTCATGGGCAGTACCGCCGCCACCGAACTCGGACTTGAAACGATACAGGCCATCATTGAGCACCGTACCAGCCTCTTCGTTGCTGGTGCCGAAATCAAAATAGCGGATGTGGCTGTTCTGTGCAGAGTCTACAAGTGACTCGAAAACGGCGTCGAGTGCCGATACCGCGTACCCTTTTTCGCTGGAGGCGATGTACTGGGCGTGCCAGACCATGGCGCTGCAGAAGAGGACGACACCGGCTTCGACTTGCCCATCTACCAGTCCGCACTGAATGCGAATCGCATCCGGAAATCGCGTTGCCAAGAGTTGCAGTTCAGCCAGTGTATGCACCGGTTTTGTGTCGTACTTTCTGTGCAGATTCTCGGCAAGCACGTGCCACACCGCGTCCATATGTTCGGGGGCGCTGGAGATGCTGACATTTTTCAGTGCCTTTTTGAGGCTGCGGCGGCGCCGTTCAGAGCTGGGACGGCGGTGGGCAAGATCGATGGTACTAGACAGATCACAGCGGATACGGATCGCGCCAGCCCTGAACAAGGCATATAGATCATCCTGAGCAGGAACCCGCGCATAGATGTGCGGTAGTGGCTTGTATTGCAGCCTGGTAAAGCCGGCATCAGCGTAGAACCGCTGAATTTCGGCGATTGCTTCGATCATCTTGTTGCCATTGAGCTGCCCATGATGAACCACCCCGCCATAGGTTGCGCCTGGATGACTGATCACGAGGGTGCTGTCTGATGGAGCGACTGCGGCCGGCATGACTCCGACCAACGTGTCGGCCTCATGAATGAGCAAGGAGGCGTCGTGGAAGCGTTCACCGTGATAGGACAGGAAGCGACGTGTGTGCAGCAAGGTGGCATTGCTGGCCTGCTCGCAGAATCCATCCCATGCCGCCGTGTCGGGCTCCCCGAAGTATCGGACCGTCAGCGTCACTTCACGAGCTCCGCCACACCGAAACCAGAGACTCCGAAGTCGTTCCCGTTGTAGAAGCAGAAAGTCCGATCGTCCACATCCATGACCGCAGCATATTCGATGGCTTCTGAATCCCATCCATCGGTGGAGACATCCAGCCCCATCTGCTCGTCCTTGCGCTCCCAGGTCAGGCCGTCGCCAGACTCTGCATACCCCATGCGATAGGCGCGCGGAAATTTCTTACGGATGCTGTAAAACAATTGATAGCGATCCTCCCGCTGAACTACGTAGGGACGTCCAAAACCATGTTCCTTTGAACGATCGACAGGAAGCAGTAGGCGTCCTTCTGCCGGCCAACTTAGGCCGTCTTGAGACTCCGCATAATAAAGATCGTAAACCGGCATTGATTTGCCTTCGATGTCCTCCCACTCACTGCCGCCGACGTACCACATCCGATAGGGACCATCTTCGGTTTTTAAGACGAAGGGGCCGCCACGGAAATACATTTCTTTTTCAGAACGTTCAAGGATGGGCGTGGTCTTCCAGCGTTGGAACGACAGACCGTTGTCGCTGCTGACAGCGAGACCGGTCAGAAGTCTATAGCGGACACGATGGCACAATTCGAATCCGACGTAGTACATGTACAGTTTTCCATTAGGTCCCTTGATCGCCGACGTCTGAAACACGCCGTTGTCATCGAAGGTGCCCGGGGCTCCGATGTCGAGCACTGGCTCTTCGGAGACGCGCAGAACTTTCAGGGGATTGTCGCGTGCTAAATCCACAAAACCAATGCGTCCCACGTTATGTTCGTCGCGGCACTGAAGGTAAACGCGTAGCGTTCCATCGTCCAGAAAAACTGGAGTGGGGCAGGACGCATATTTTCTTGCCCACCAGAGGGTGCCGTCCGGCTTCCATATCATTCCTAGTTTCTTCCACTGCATGCTCATGTCCCTACCTTGAAAAAACGCAGTGGAGTGACCCGCGCGGGTTCGGGCGACTCCACCTTGTACAGTTTGTTGGCTTGCGTGTCAGAGATTAGTGTGACCGAAGGCCCGATCCAGTTATCCTGGCCAACGCTCAGATTGTTTCCCAGTGCCGCATTGACGCCCATGAAGGTGTTGGCCCCCACCTTGCAGAAGCCGGAGACCACCACGTGCGAAGAAATGAAGCAGTTGTCTTCGATTTCACTGTGATGACCGATATGATTGCCACTCCATAACACGACGTTGTTGCCTATCTTGGAAAAAGCCTGGACCGTGTTGTCCTCGAAGATGAAGCAGTGCTCCCCCAGGCTGACATTAGGCCAGACGAATGCACGGCTGCTGATATAACTGGCAGGGCGATAGCCTTTATCCTTCATGGCCTGGTAGAGGCGGGTGCGCAGACGATTGAGCTTGGTGTAGACAAGTGCTGCATAGAATTCCACTTCCGACGGCGGAAAACGCTGTTCAATATCCTCCAACGCCACCACCGGCAAACCGAACAGCTCGCTCTTGCTCAGGTAGAGGGCCTCGACGGCAAACGCGACCACTTCATAGGTGGAGTCGTACGTGAAATACTCGTAGGCGACCTCAGCAAATGCACTGTCACCGACGATGACGAGCTTACGGGTTTTGGTCATCGGAAGTTCCTAAGGACGATGGATGAGGATGTCTTCGCGGCGATTGGCCATAGGCAATGACGGGTGTTGGGGCAAGACATAGGCGTCGAAGCCTTGGGCACGGGCGCGTTGCACAATGGCCATGACGACCGCGTCGTCAATCTGGTCATGCTCGACCTGGTTGAAATGGACTACTGGAAGGTCGTTGGTCTTCATGAATTCTTGGTGGAAGCGAATGCCTGTTTCGCTGGCGAAGAATCGCTTGCGTTTCGAGATGTTGGGTATATCGCCGATCAGCATCTGCCCACCTGGTGCCAGCAGCGACAGAGAGGTGTCCAGAAAGCGGAAAAAGGCCGTATCCACAAGCACATAGTGCAGTACGCTATAGCACAGGATGACATCGAAACTGCCCTTGTCGAGTTCAATGAGTTCAGGACAGTTGGGGTAGAGCGCTGCAACCTTGCGTGTGGTTGATGTGTTGGGCAGGAGGTCGAGCATCTCCTGATTGTCTACCAGCGTCAACGCGTGCCGTTGACGCTCACAGAGTTCGATCAGCATCAGTGGCAAGTCGCTGCAACCCGGACCGATGTCGAGGACCTTCTTGTCCTGAGCTGAAAGGTGCAGCACCTTGCTGCAGATGTCAGCAAAGATCGCCGGCTCATAGCCTTCGCGGTAGGAATTCGGAAAGCCTATGCGCTCGTATTTGGTCAGATTCTGATCGGCAGCCAAGCGGCGGAAGTCCTCAAAGCCGATGTTGGCGAAGGGGTTCTTGGATGACATTCGGCGCCTCAGGTTTGGGGGTGGGGCCAGGTGTTGACCGCGTCAATCACTTGCGCGACTTCTTCATCGGTCATTTCTGGATAACACGGCAAGGTCAGGATCTCTCCTGCCAACTGCTCAGTCTGGGGAAGGGGCACCAGATCGGTCTCGCCCTGAAGGATCGGTTGACGGTGGTCTGGGACAGGATAATGGATGTCGGAGCAAATGCCTTTCTGCTGCAGGTGGTTGCGCAGGGATTCTCGCTCCTTTGTCTTGATGACATAGAGGTGGGCGACATAATTCTTGGTGAAAGCACGCGGTAACTCTACAGAGGGATGCTTGATGCCTTCGCCATACGCTCGCGCAACATGGCGGCGTTTCTCGTTCCATGAATCCAGCAAGGGCAGGAAGTCTAGCAGAATGGCTGCCTGCAATTCATCCAGTCGACTGTTGCGGGCTCCAGGCAACTCGACGTTGTACTTGCTGCTCCAGCCATACTGTCGGAGTTTTGATGCTGCACTTGCGAGGTCGTCATCGTTGCTGACGATGGCGCCACCATCACCTAGCGCACCGAGATTTTTGGTCGGATAAAAGCTGAAGCAAGCCATGTCGCCAAACGCGCCAACTTTCCTGCCCTCGATCTCTGCGCCGTGTGCTTGTGCGCAGTCTTCGATGATCTTGATGCCAGCGGCGCGGCATGATTCCACCATGCTCTGGATCTGGGGGACCGCCAAGCCGTAAAGGTGAGTGATTACTACCGCCTTGACGCCGGCAGCAATGGCGCGCGTGACCTCCCGTTTATCTACCAGCATGCTCTCCGCAGAGACGTCCATGAAAAATGGACGTGCGCCGGCAGCGCGCATGGCTAGCGTGGTGTACATCCCAGCATTGGCCACCGTTGCGACCAAGTCGCCCTGTTTTACGTCAGCCGCGCGCAGGGCCAGTTCCAGCGCATCGGTGCCGTTGGCGACTGAAACGCAATGGGAAACTCCTACATAAGCTGCAAAGGCAGATTCGAATTCCTTGACCTCTGGTCCGAGCACGAGCCAGGCGCGATCCAGAACGCGGGCGATTGCAGTATCGATGATTGATCGCGACAGAGCGATATGCGCTTGAAGGTTATTGATAAGCATAATTGGTTGCAGCGATGAACAGTGACCGGTGAGATATGAACGTGCTTGTGAGATCCCTGGGGCAGAGGGTTCGCTTGTCCGATGGCGAAATACGCGCCCGGATTGATTCCCCCCTGATTTTAGGAAAGACACAATATCAGGGAAATTGCGTCGGCTAGAGTGAAAACAGTCCGTGATCTTTCTTCTGCCTGCTTATCGGTATCGGGAGCTGTGAAGCGACAGCTCCGCAATTTTGGAGTTCCTCGGCGGCAGTATATCGTCAGAGGCTTGAGCGTCCAAGTTTCGCATTCACAGCTTGTTGAGCATGGCTGATAAATACAACCCCCACTGACTCCATCGCGGTCGCCGGAATACGCCTGATCGATGCAGGGAATACAGGCGACTGAAAAAATTGCCCGACCGGGCTGCCACGAAATTCTCAAAGATTTCCCGATTGGAGGGGGGCATAAATGGCATGGCCAGACTCAGCGTTGCAACATGACTATCGTGCCAATCCTTGTAGTTGCCATGTAGCATTTTTTTGAGCCGTGCCAGATTTGCTCGGAAGGTAATGTTTTGTCCCGCGGCATTTTGGCCGTGCTGGCGATACTGTACGGTGGTAACGGGGTCGTAAACCACGTGGCCATCAAGGGCTGAAATAAGTAGATAAGTCCACCAGTCGTGTGAAACGATGGGCTTGACCGGACGGAACCGGCGTAGTAGCTTCAGCGCCGCTCGACTGAATAGCATGGTGTTTCCGCCGCCGATGCTTTGAACCAGAGCATTTCGCAGACACGGGCGATGAGTGAACAAACGCGACTGGCCGGTGGGAGTGCCAGCAGCATCGATATACGTGGTACGGCTAAAGTAGAGGGTGGGTCGCTCGGGTGCGATGCCGTTGAGGGCAGCAACAGCGCGTGCGATCTTGTCCTCTGCCCATATGTCATCCTGGTCCGCAAACGCATAGAAGTCGGCGTCTTCGGGGCATTGTTGCATCAAGGAAATGAAATTTTCTGCAAATCCACGACGCGGGCCGTTTTGAATATGCAGGGGTTGCTGACGTCCTTCCTCAAAATTGCGGAGTATCTTCAGAGTATTGTCGCTTGAACCGTCATCCGAGACGAACAAGCTCCAGTTCTGATGGGTTTGGCGTCCGATGGAGTCCAGTTGTTCATCAAGATAGCGGTCTCCATTGAATGTACACATCAAGATGGCGACAGAAGGAGTGTGACCCATTTGGTCATTAGGAATACCGGGGCGGTCAGGGACGACTGTCTGCATTGAACAACGGCTCCGGAAAGCTTATAAAGATGCTGCGGTTTGACAGCAGGAAAGGCGAAATTATAAAAGGATAAGGGTTAGATATAAAAGGACAACAGGAATAGGCAGATTTAGGGAGTACAATCCGGCGTGTTTTGATCGGTGCTAGCCCAAGGGGCTGCCACTAGCCTGATCCCCAGACTTTCATCTTCTTATGGCATCATTGCTCATTAGCTTCCTTTTGTCAGCTGTATTGACCCTTCTCGTCATTCGTCATGCTCACTTGCATGACCACGTTCTGGATTCGGATCTGTCTGGCGTACAAAAAGTGCATATGCATGCAGTGCCGCGCATTGGCGGCTTGTGCATTTTTCTGGCCGTGGTGGTGGCTTCGGGGGTATCGGCCTGGCGCTTGAGCAGTGTAGCCAGGGAAATTATGCTCTTGCTGGCCTGCGCCACCATTGCCTTCAGCGGGGGCATCTGGGAAGACTTTACCAAGCGGGTGAGTGCTACCCGGCGTTTGTTGTTGACCCTGGCTGCAGCCATCGCCGGGTACTTCCTGCTTCATGCCAAAATCGACCGTATTGACCTTTTCTATGAGGTGTGGCACCTGAAGTACTTTTGGTTGATGCTTCCTTTTACTGCACTTGCAGTGGCCGGTGTCGCTAACGCCATCAATATTATTGACGGCTTCAATGGCCTCGCCAGCGTGGTAAGCCTGCTCATTCTGCTGTCATTGGGCTATGTCGCCCTGCAGGTCAATGATTCCTTTGTGTTGATCATGGCGCTTGTGACGGCCGGTGCGGTAGCGGGATTCTTCATCTGGAATTTCCCGGCCGGCTTGATTTTCATGGGAGATGGCGGTGCCTATTTCCTCGGTTTCGTGGTCGGTGAGCTCGCGGTGCTTTTGGTGGCGCGCAATCCAGAGGTGTCGACCTGGTATCCCGCACTCCTGCTCATCTATCCCAGCTTCGAAACGCTGTTTTCAGCCTATCGCCGGTTTTTCCTGCGAGGCCAATCACCAGGGGTGCCTGACGGCATTCATTTGCACAGTCTGATCTTCCGCCGGCTTGTATGGTGGGCAGTGGGACGCCGTGATGCACGTGCGATTACCCGTCGCAACTCGTTGACTTCGCCTTATCTTTGGCTGTTGTCTCTCATGGCAGTCCTGCCAGCGACGCTGTTGTGGAGACAATCGTTAATACTCATGCTATGTTGCGTTATCTTCGTTGTCGTTTATGTGTGGCTTTATCTTCGTATCATCCGTTTCCGTGCGCCTCGCTGGTTAATCTTGCGCAACAAGGATTAAGTTAATTTTGAGCCCGTATTCCATGATCCATTCGAGTATCTTCAAAGCCTACGACATCCGCGGCATCATCGACAAAACCCTGGACGACCAAGTCGCCTTCCAGATCGGCCAGGCTTTCGGCGCTGCCGCCTTGGCCAAAGGCCAGAAGAAGGTCGTGATCGGCCGTGACGGCCGTCTTTCCGGTCCTTCGCTGTCGGCCGCGCTGGCCAAGGGCCTGCAGGCGGTGGGTGTGGACGTGATTGACCTGGGCATGGTCGCCACCCCCATGGTCTATTTCGGCACCCACGTGCTCGATACGCAGTCCGGCATCATGGTCACCGGCAGCCACAATCCGCCCGACTACAACGGTTTCAAGATGGTGCTGGCCGGCGAAGCGATCCACGGTGAGACCATCCAGGCTCTGTACCAGGCCATCGTCAAGGGCGAATTCCCGCAGGGCAACGGCAGCTACAGCACCCACGACATCAAGGATGCCTACATCTCGCGCATGATCTCCGACGTCAAGCTGGCCCGTCCGTTGAAGATCGCCGTCGATTGCGGCAATGGCGTGGCCGGTGCTTTCGCGGCCGACATCTACCGTGCGCTGGGCTGCGAAGTGACCGAGCTGTTCTGCGAAGTCGATGGCAACTTCCCCAACCACCATCCCGATCCGGCCCATCCTGAAAACCTGCAAGACCTGATCCGCTGCCTGCAGGAAACCGACAATGAGCTCGGCCTGGCCTTCGATGGCGATGGCGACCGCCTGGGTCTGGTGACCAAGGATGGCCAGATCATCTATCCGGACCGCCAACTGATGCTCTTCGCCGAAGATGTGCTCACCCGCAACCCAGGCAAGGAAATCCTTTACGACGTCAAGTGCACGCGCCACCTGGCACCCTGGATCACCGCGCGCGGCGGCCAGCCGCTGATGTGGAAGACCGGCCATTCGCTGGTCAAGGCCAAGCTGCGTGAAACCGGCGCCCCGCTGGGCGGCGAGATGAGCGGCCATATCTTCTTTAAGGACCGCTGGTTCGGCTTTGATGATGGCCTCTATGCCGGCGTGCGCATGTTGGAGCTGATGGCGCGCCAGAGCGACCCGTCGGCGGTGCTCAATGCCCTGCCGCAGTCGGTCAGCACCCCGGAACTGCAACTGAAGCTGCAGGAAGGCGAGAACTTCGCCTTGATCGGCAAGCTGCAAAGCGAGGCCAAGTTCGAGGGTGCGCAGGACATCATCACCATCGACGGCCTGCGCGTGGAATATGCCGACGGCTTCGGTCTGGCACGCTCCTCCAATACCACGCCGGTGGTGGTGCTGCGCTTCGAAGCCGAGACCCCGCAAGCGCTGGAGCGCATCCAGGGCGAGTTCCGCAAGGTGATCCTGGCGGCCCGTCCCGATGTCACACTGCCGTTCTGATCGTCCAATGAGGTAAGATGCTGGCCCACCATTAAGTCAAGCCAAAGTGGGCCAGCCTTGAAAATTCTCATCGTCCGCGTCTCTTCCCTGGGAGACGTCGTCCATAACATGCCGATGGTTGCGGACATCCATCGCCATTTCCCCGATGCGCAGATCGACTGGGTGGTGGAAGAGGCCTATACCAGCCTCATCCGCCTCAACCCGCAGGTGCGCAATGTCATCCCCATCGCCCTGCGCCGCTGGCGCAAGACCCTGTTCTCGGCCGCCACCCGCGCCGAGATGGGGGCATTCCGCCAGCAATTGTGTGCTCACGCCTACGACCTGGTGTTCGATACCCAGGGCCTGCTCAAGACCAGCGTGGTCATGCGCATGGCGCATCTGGCGCCGCACGGTCGCCGCGTGGGCCTGGCCAATGCCACCGAAGGCTCGGGCTATGAGCCGATCTCGCGCATCTTCCACGACCAGAGCATTGTCGTGGACCGGCGTGCCCATGCCGTGGCGCGGGCGCGCCTGGTGGCGGCCGGCGCGCTGGGTTATGAGGTCGAGGGTTTGCCCGATTTCGCCTTGCAGCCGCCGCCCACGATGCGTTTCGGGTGGATGCCGGAGCAGCCCTACGTGGTCTTTTTCCATGGCACCGCGCGTGCCGCCAAGCAATGGCCGCAGGCGCAGTGGATCAAGTTGGGACAGGCGCTGGGGGCGCGAGGGCTGCCGGTGCTGCTGCCCTGGGGCAGTGCCAAGGAAGAGCAAGCCGCACGACAACTGGCCGCCGGGATTCCCGGTGCCATCGTACTGCCGGCGCTGCCGCTGATGCAGGCCGTGGCACTGGTGCAGCAGGCGCAACTGGTGATCGGGCTCGATACGGGCCTCACCCACATCGCTGCTGCCTATGACAAGCCCACCATCGAGCTCTACTGTGACTCGCCGCGCTGGAAGACCGAGGGCAACTGGTCTCCCCGCATCGTCAACCTGGGCGATCTGGGGGCGCCGCCGTCGGAAGAGGATGTGCTGGCCGCTGCGCTGGGCTTGCTGGACTGAACCTTGCTGTTCGCTGTGAAGCGCGTGGGTGGCTGTTGAACATGTTTTGAAACAGATCAAAACCCCTGCTCAAACTGCCAAATCACGCTGCAAGCCGCTTGCGGCCTGAGGTTGCGGTGCTGGTGCAAGTGCGCTGCCACCACACGCCATGGGCGCTTGCGGGCATAATACGCGCCATGGAATCGCAAATTATCGAGATTGGCCTGACAGATTGGCAGGTCGACAATCCCAACCCGGAATGGATTACGGCGCTGGAAGCCGGCAAGGTGCTGTATTTCCCGCAGCTGGCTTTCCAGTTGCTGGAGTCCGAGCGCCTGCTCCTCAACCCGGCCGTGCGTGCCCCCAAGTCGCGTAACATCAGCCTGGATGCGCGTGGTCACATCAAGGGTGCCGCCGGCGGCACCGAGCAGCAACTGGCGTTGGCCGCCATGGTGGGCCGCTTCCGCGAACAGGCGCTGGCGCTGGTGCATTCCTTGCTGCCCAAGTATCGCGATGCCTTGCGGGTGGCGCCTACCAGCTATCGTCCGATGCAGGTCGAGACCCGTGCCCAATCCTGGCGTGCGGATGATCGGCGGATGCACGTGGATGCCTTCCCTTCGCGCCCCAACTATGGCGAGCGCATCCTGCGCGTCTTCACCAACGTCAATCCAGACGGTGTGCCGCGCGTCTGGCGCGTGGGCGAACCCTTCGAGACCGTGGCCCGGCGCTTCCTGCCGCGCGCCAAGCCTTACGTGCGTTGGCAGGCCAAGGTATTGAACGCGCTGCATGTGACCAAGTCCTTGCGCAGTGAATACGATCACCTGATGCTGCAATTGCATGATGGGATGAAGGGCGACATGCAATACCAGCAGGATGCCCAGCAGGTCACCATGCCCTTTGCCGCAGGTTCGGTCTGGATTTGTTTCTCCGACCAGGCCTCGCACGCGGTGATGTCGGGCCAATACATGATGGAGCAGACTCTGCACCTGGTGCCGCAACAGCAATACGATCCGCAATCCA
Organism: Herbaspirillum sp. B65; assembly: GCF_000333555.1. Classification (NCBI taxonomy): domain Bacteria; kingdom Pseudomonadati; phylum Pseudomonadota; class Betaproteobacteria; order Burkholderiales; family Oxalobacteraceae; genus Herbaspirillum; species Herbaspirillum sp. B65. Next base: position 38,087 of record NZ_BADI01000468.1, read on the forward strand.
GCCCCTTGGCCATCCTGACGCGCCTGGCCGGCCATCCGCTGGTCTGAGATGCGGTTGCTGTATTGTGCAATCTGGTGGTTGGCCCTGCCGCTGGTGCTGTTGCGTTTGTGGCGGCGCGGCCGCAAGGAGCCCGGCTACCGGGCGCACGTCGCCGAACGCCTGGGCTTCTATCCGCGCCTGCCTGATCCGCAGGTGCGTTTCATCTGGGTGCACGCCGTCTCGGTCGGCGAGACCCGTGCCGCCCAGCCCCTCATCGAGGCCTTGCTGCAGCACTATCCGCAGCACAGCATCCTGTTGACCTGCATGACGGCCACCGGCCGGGACACTGGCGCCCAGGTGTACGGCAAGCACGGCGAACGCGTCGTGCAGAGCTTCCTGCCATATGACATCGGCTGGATGTGCGCGCGCTTCCTGCGCCATTTCCGTCCGGTGGTCTGTGTATTGATGGAAACCGAGGTCTGGCCCGCCCTGATCGAGCAATGCCGCCGTCATCGTGTGCCGGTGATGCTGGCCAATGCCCGCCTGTCGGCACGTTCGCTGCGCCGCGGCTTGCGGTTTGCGACGTTGCTGCGGCCGGCCGCCGAAGCGATCGACGTGGTCGGTGCCCAGTCCGAGGCGGATGCCGAACGCCTGCGGGCCTTCGGTGCGCGCCATGTGGAAGTGACCGGTAGCCTCAAGTTCGATGTGCAGCCTCCGGTGGAGATGGTCGAGCGCGGCCTGGGCTGGAAGCGCGGGATCGGTGAGCGCAAGGTGCTGCTATGCGCCAGTACACGTGAAGGTGAGGAAGCCTTGATCCTCGATGCCCTGGCCAAGCTGGGGCGCAGCGATTGGCTGACCATCATCGTGCCGCGTCATCCACAGCGTTTCGATGAGGTGGCCGGGATGATTCGCTCCCATGGCTTGCGGCTGCGTCGGCGCTCCGAGCTTGCGCCGGGCGCTGCTCTGGATGAGGTCGATGTCCTCTTGGGCGATTCGATGGGGGAGATGTTTGCTTACTACGCAGCCTGCGATGCTGCCTTCATCGGTGGCAGTCTGCTGCCCCTGGGTGGGCAGAACCTGATCGAGGCGTTTGCCCTGGGCAAGCCGGTGTTGATCGGGGAGCACACTTTCAATTTCCTGCATATCTCCGAGGATGCCGTCGCCGATGGCGCCGCCGCCCGTGTGGAGGATGCGGTGGCGCTGATGCGCCAGTGGGCGCAGCTCATGGCCGATCCGGCGCGGATGGAGGCTATGGCGCAGGCCGCCACCGTGTTCGCCCAGCGCCACCAGGGAGCGACTGCTCGCAGTTTGGTATTGCTGCAACCGTTGATGGGGCGGGCTTAGCCGCGGCGGTAGGCGTCGACCGTTTTCTTGAAGGCTTGATCGACGCTGGTCGGTGGCGTCCATCCAAGCAATTCCCGATTCTTGCTGATATCGACTTGCAACGAACCGCACAGGCGTTGCGCGATACCGGCTTTGCCCAGCAGGCGCGCAGCCCATGCCAGGCAGCAGGCAGGGATCGGCAGCAAGGCTGGTGACTTGCCCAGTGCCTGGGCCAGGCGTCTGAGCATGGCGGTGGTGGACAGGTCTTCGCCATCCGATACCAGGAACACCTGGCCGGCAGCGGCCGGATGCGTCAGGCAGACGGTGATCAAATCCACCAGATTGTCCAGCGCCACCAGGCTGCGCCGATTGGTGGTAATGCCTCCCAGCGGCAGCGGTACACCCTTGTCCAGCCAGCGCATCATGCTCAGGAAATTGGCTTTGACGCCGGGGCCGTAGACCAACACCGGGCGTATCACTACCACTTCCATCTGGCTGGTTCGGCCCAGTTCCAGCAAGGCCTGTTCAGCTTCCATCTTCGAAATGCCATAAGGATCGATGGGCGCGGGGATGTCATCGGCATGAAAAGGGGTACCCGGCCCGGTCTGCTCGCCATTGACCTTGATTGAACTGATAAAGACGAAGCGTCGTACTCCCGCCTGTTGCGCCTGGCGCGCCAGCGCCAAGGTGCCTTCGACGTTGACGCGCCGGAATTCGGCCAAGGGATCGCTGGCCGTCTCGCTCATGACATGGACCCGGGCAGCGCAATGGACGACGGCCTGCGTCTGCTGCAGAGCGGCTGACCAATCGGTATCGGCAGCCAGGCCGCTGATGCTGACCTGCTCCACATTGTCGCCCTGAGGGATTGCACGCGCCGAGGGACGGACCGCTGCGCGAAGATGATGTTGACCTTCCGAGGCGAGGCGGGTGATCAGGGCCTGGCCGACAAAGCCGGAAGCGCCGGTTACGAGAATATGCATGGGGCTGGCCAATGGAGCAGACGAAAACAGGGGAGCCGATATTATCACTGCAGGCAGGGTAGGCCAGGTGAGGAGCCAGGGTGAAGGTTTGTGTCCGCCTTCTCCATGTATATAAATGATTTCGCGCCTCTCGGCCTGGTTTGCTCGGCTGCCTTGGGGTGGATGTGAAGTTTCTTGCAGAGAGGGGAGACGTGGCGTTCTAAATTATTTTCAATTATTTTTGAAAAAGGGCTTGCGCGGTGAGGAGTGGGTTGCTATATTCGCCCCCTG
>NZ_BADI01000467.1:0-8992 GCF_000333555.1 Herbaspirillum sp. B65
TGGCGTGCGTGATGTCCAGCGGCCTGGTGCAGGGGCTTGATGAGCGCAGCGCGCAGGGCGATCCACTGGACGATGGAAATGAGCGCCGATACCGCCGCCAGCGCACTGATCCACCATTGGTGCAGCGTGACCATGCCGGCCACTACCACCGCGATCTGGATGGCCAGCATCACGCCCATGGACAGATTGAGTCGGGTATTCAACTGCATCCGCGACAGCTTGCCCAGCCAGCCGGCCACGCCGGTACGCACCACTTCGCCGCGATGCAGGGCGATGCCCTTGGCCTGACCGCGACGGATGCTGGCGTAGAGCTTTTCGGCCGCCTCCACCGCCGCGCGCTCGGGCTTGGTACGCACCGACATGTAGCCGACCACCTGGCCGCTTTCGCGGATCGGCGTGACGTTGGCGCGCACCCAATAGTGGTCGCCGTTCTTGCTGCGGTTCTTGACCAGCCCGGTCCAGGGCAGGCCAGCCTTGATGGTGGCCCACATGTCGCCGAAGGCCTCGGCCGGCATGTCGGGATGGCGGATCAGGTTTTGCGGCGCGCCCAGCAATTCCTCTTCCTCGAAACCACTGATCTCGATGAAGTAGGGATTGACGTAGGTGATATTGCCCTTGAGATCGGTCTTGGAAACGATGGCCTTGCCATCGATGAGCAAGCGCTCCTGGCCCGTGACCGGCATGTTCATGCGCATATCTTTGTACCCCCGTGAAAATAGCCTGGTTGTCCTGGAAAGTCCGGCTGGGGGGCGGGCGTTGCGGTGTGCAGCGTTCGTCTTCTCGGTTCGAACTGTTCAAGCCATGCGCGCCAGGCAGCGACAGCCTGGCGCAGGTCTTGTCTGAACGATATCAGGCGTCAGACCTTGGAATTGTCTCCGAGTGGCGGGCTGTCTGGCCCTCTGCGGGGCTTTCCGAAGATGGTAGTGTAAGTCGGATAGAACGAACAGTACATAACCACCGTCAACATTATCGATATAGGTAACAGGATCAAGAACACTGCCGTGAAGCTGCCAGTGGCCAGGGTGATGACCAGGCTGATCACGGTGGGCACCACGATGGCAATCACGATCCAGGCCAGACCATAGACCAGGAAGGCGCCACCGGCGCGGCGCACCGTGAAGAAGCTGTAGAACAGCGCCTTACCCAGCGACATCTGCTGCCACATGATCAGCGGCGCCGCATACCAGAAGGCCATCGCTGCAGGCACATAGAGCGCTGCGGCCACCAGCATGGCGATGCGCATACTGCCGGCGGCGTTTTCCAGTTCCTGGGTCGACAGACCGCCGCCCATCATGGCCTTCCAGAAGGTGCCGCCATCGGCCAGTGCCGAGGCCGCCACCACCAGCGTGGCCACCAGCAGGTACAGCAGGCCCAGCTTCAACAAGGTGTTGCGGGCCGGACTGCGGAAGGCGATCAGCAACAGGTTGGGGTAGACCCGTTCACCCTTTTCGATCTGCGCGCAGGCTTGCATGAACGACATCGAAAACAGCGGGATCAGGATCAGCGGCAGCATCTGGCCGAGCACCGGGATAATGCCCAGGATCAGCATCAGGAACATGTAGGCCAGGAACAGTGTCGAGATTTCGGCCGGCTGCTTGCGAAACAGCGTGAAGCCTTGCTTGACCCAGGACCAGCCGGTAAGTGCGGGGATCTTTTCCATAGCTCCAGTGGTTACAGTGCCGGCGGCGCTTGGTTGATGCGCAGGCGCAGGATGCGTTCAAAATGCGTGGGATCGTGCGGCGTGAGCATCTCGGCCTCACGCGGCAGATAGAAGTCGTACAGGCGCGAGAGCCAGAAGCGTAATGCCGCGGCGCGCAGCATGGGCTGCCAGGCGATGCGCTCGGCGTCCGAGAACGGACGCACGGCGCGGTAGGCCTCCAGCATGGCTTGGCTGCGGTGGGTGTCGAGCACGCCAGTGTCCAGTTCCACGCACCAGTCGTTGACGGTCACGGCCAGGTCGAAGAGCCAGGTATCGACGCCGGCGAAATAGAAATCGAAGATCCCCGAGAGCTGCTCGTCCACGAACATCGCATTGTTGCGGAACAGGTCGGCGTGCACCGGGCCGCGCGGCAGGGCGCGGTAGTCGCTGGTGGCCGCGAAGTCCTTTTGATACTGCACTTCGTCGGCCAGCAAGCGGCCCAGCTCGGGCGGCAGGAAGGGCAGCACGGCCGGCGTGGTTTCCAGCCACCAGGCCAGGCCGCGCAGGTTGGGTTGCAGGATCTTGAAATCCTTGCCCGCCAGGTGCATCCGCGCCAGCATGTCGCCCAGCGCGGCGCAGTGCACCGGTTGCGGATCGAGCTGGGACTGGCCTTCCAGCTTGCTGACGATGGCCGCCGGCTTGTCGTTCAAGAGATTGACGATGGCGCCCTTGTCATTAGCTACCGGTTCGGGCACCGGGATGCCGCGCTGCGCCAGGTGGCGCATCAGTTCCAGGTAGAACGGCAATTGTTCGATATGAAGCTTTTCGAACAGGGTCAGCACATATTCACCGCGTTCGGTACCGATGAAGAAGTTGCTGTTTTCGATGCCCGAGGAGATGCCTTTGATCGAGGTCGCGCGGCCGAGCGGGAATTGTGCAATCCAGTCCGAGAGTTGTTCCAGACTGACCGGTGTAAAGACTGCCATGACGAAAATGAAAAGATGAAGCTTGCTGATGCGCGCCACAGCCCAATCGACTGTGGCGCGAGGCCGGGGGCATGCAGCCGCCCTGCCTGTTCCTGGACCGGCCGCGCCGGGCGACCGGGGTGATGCACGCCATCGGCTGGCGGATGGCCTGTCGGTCATCGCCTCAGGTGCTTCAAGCACCGGGCGATGACAGAAATTTACTTCTTGGGAGCGGCGTCGGTCTCGCCTTCCTGGGGCTTTTTCACGCCCCAGTCGAATTCACCGACCTTCCACTGCGCCGAGCTCGGCGGCGGGCTTTGGGCGTCGCCCGGGGTGGAACCACCCAGTTGCGGGTTGGGGCGGATGTAATAGGTGCTGGGGCCGGACTTGACTTCGATTTCCTTGGTCTGGCCGTGGTCGCGGCGTTCCTTGATGCTGTTGCCCTGGTTACGACCGTCTTCGCCTGGCTTGCGGATGGTCACGGCCGGCGGTTCGCCTTCTTCCAGCTTTTCCAGTTCCGGTGGCGGCGGGGCAGGCTGGGCAGCCAGTCCGGGCGGGGCGGGTTGGGCCACGGCCAGCGGAGCGGCCAGACCGGCCGAGACACACAGCAGCGCCGCTGCGAGGGACTGTTGGAACCAGACGTTGGATGGTTTCATGATGTTATGCAGGAATGAGGATAGTGTCGTTTTCTTCATTGTAGCAAACCATCGACATCTGCCCCCTGCGTTTCTTCATGGGAATGGTCATTATGGCAACATCGACTGCATTCTTGCTCCCGGCCCTAGCGTAGCAAGGGGATGTGAGTGATGAGCCAGTCATCCAGCGGCGGAGGCATGGGCATCACCCTGGCGAAGTCATCCTGCTTGCGGGCGTCGAAATAGCTGAAGTGATCGGATGAGTACTCCAGCATCAGCGGGAAATCGCTAGCCCAGCGGATGGTGAAGTAGCGCACGGCGCGCCAGCGGCCGTGTTCATCGAAGATGCGCAGGCGGATCTGCTCATGGCGGCTGGCATCGCTGCCGGCGCCGCACAGTTCGATGTGGAACTGTTGCCCACGGTATTCGCGCTCGCCACCATTGAGCTTTCGGGTGTACATGTCGCATTGGTGATAGTTGGGCGTCAAGGCTGAGACCAGCAGGATGGCCAGACCGTAGCTCATCAGCAGCATGAAGAGCAGGGTCGTGGTCTGATAGGCCGTCTGCCAGGCCGGCTTGGCCAAGGCGATGATGCGGTCAAGGGCGTGGTAGAACAGCCCCAGCGTGCCCCCCAGGAGCGCCGCCATGAGCCAGTAGATGGCTTCGCGATGCTCGTGCAGCGCCGCTTTCCAATGCGCCATGCTCCATTCAGAAAGCCATGTGTACGACAGCACCAGCATGGCCACCGCCAGTACCAGCGGAACCAGACTCAGGAACAGCACGGCGTAGACCGTACCCAGAAGGAGTTGCGTGAAATAGGCGCGGGCGACTGGCATGGCGACGCAAGGAATACGATGAATACTTCATGTAATTGCATCGCATGATGAAGTTGTGCGCGCCTATTTCAAATCGTACGTTGGTGAGGGAAGTGAACTTTTTTACACTTACTGCTGGCAGTTGGGGAAGGCACTTCAAGCCAGTCAATCCAGTAGCGGGATTCTAGCCCTCAGCCAATCAAGCAAGCTTGGTGGCATATGTGTAAGGTCTTGACAGGGTCTTCGCTACTGAGATCGAATGGCTGATGCCATCGGTGTCGAAGACTCGCAGCCTGATCGGGTCATGATTGCCTGAATCATTCGGACCTGTGCCGCAAATCTCGATTCGATAGCGCTGGTTCTTGAATTGGTTGAGGCCGCCGTTGAGCTTTTGCGTGTAGTCATCACAGTTTTTGCAGATAGGGCATCCAAAACAACAAGGGCGGAACGCTTTCACGTCCCGCCCTCGCCAGCGTCCTGCCCAAGCGCAGCAGCTTACAGATACATCCCGCTCTGCCGTTCAGCCTCCTGCTGGGTATCTGCCGGCTTGGCCTTCTCGGCGTGGAATTTCTGGATCGCCGCCAGCACTTCCGCAGGTTCGTCGATCACCTGCAGCAGGTTCACGTCCTTGGGCGAGATCATGCCGTCGTCCACCAGGCGGGTCTTGATCCAGTCCACCAGGCCGGCCCAGAACTGGCTGCCCACCAGAATTACCGGCATCATGCGCGATTTGCCGGTCTGCATGAGGGTCAGCGCTTCGGTCAGTTCGTCGAGCGTGCCGAAGCCGCCGGGCAGCACCACGTAGGCATCCGCGTATTTCACGAACGCCACCTTGCGCGCAAAGAAATGGCGGAAGGACAGCGAGATGTCCTGCCAGGCATTGCCGTGCTGTTCGTGCGGCAGTTCGATGTTCAGGCCCACCGAAGGGGATGCGCCTTCGTAGGCGCCCTTGTTGGCCGCTTCCATGATGCCGGGCCCGCCACCGGAGATGACGGCGTAACCCGCGTCGGAGATCAGACGGGCGATCTCCACGCATAGTGATAATGGGGATTGTCGGGCTTGATCCGGGCAGAACCGAAGATGGAAACGGCAGGACGCAGCTCAGAGAGACGTTCGGTCGATTCGATGAATTCTGCCATAATCGTGAGTACATGCCACGACTCGCGCGCCTTCTTGGCCGTCGCGCGTTCGATGTCCCCCACCTCCCGCAGACGCGGGACATTTTTTCCTCTCTGTTCCATATGCAAAAAACCTTGTTGTTAGTTGATGGTTCCAGTTACCTCTATCGGGCCTTCCATGCACTGCCCGATATGCGTAACGCGGAAGGCGCGCCCACCGGTGCGTTGTACGGCATCATCAATATGCTGCGCCGACTGCGCAACGATTATCCCGCAAGTTACGTGGCCTGTGTGTTCGATGCCAAGGGCAAGACTTTTCGTGATGATCTCTATCCCGACTACAAGGCCACCCGCAAATCCATGCCGGAAGACCTGGCATTGCAGATCGAGCCCATCCATGCCGCCGTGCGCGCGCTGGGCTGGCCGATCCTGATGGTCGAGGGCATCGAAGCCGATGACGTCATCGGTACGCTCTCGGTACAAGCCACCAGCGCGGGCCTGGACACCATCGTCTCTACCGGCGACAAGGACATGGCGCAACTGGTCAACGAACACGTTACCTTGGTCAACACCATGAGCAATGAAGTTCTCGACATTGCCGGCGTGATCGCAAAATTCGGTGTGCCCCCGGAGCGCATCGTCGATTACCTGAGCTTGATCGGGGACACCGTGGACAACGTGCCCGGCGTGGAAAAGTGCGGCCCCAAGACCGCCGTGAAGTGGCTCACCGCCTATGGCTCGCTCGATGGCGTCATGGCCAATGCCGACAAGATCACTGGCGTGGTCGGCGAGAACTTGCGCCGTGCGCTGGACTGGCTGCCGCAAGGCCGCGTGCTGGTGACGGTCAAGACCGATTGCGATCTGTCGGCACACATGAAGTCCATCCTCGAATCGCTGACCATGCAGCCGGTGGACAAGGATGTGCTCAAGGAACTCTTCACCCGCTACAACTTCCGCACCTGGCTGCGCGAGTTGAGCGAAGGCGCAGACGCCGCCGCAGGCGCCAAGGCTCCCATGGTGGGCGCAGCGGCCGCCGCCGCGCTGGAAACCCCGGCCCAAGGCGGCCTCTTTGCCGCCACGCCCAAGGTCGAGTACGAGACCGTGCTCACCGATGCGCAACTGGACCAGTGGATTGCCGCCATCAACGCTGCTGAACTCACCGCGGTCGATACCGAGACCACCTCGCTGGAAGCGATGCAGGCCGAGCTGGTCGGTATTTCGCTATGCTGCGAGCCGGGCCGTGCGGCCTATATCCCGGTGGCGCACAACTACCAGGACGCACCGGCGCAATTGTCGCGCGCGCACGTGCTGGACAAGCTCAAGCCCTGGCTGGAAGATGCCAGCAAGCCCAAGCTCGGCCAGCACCTTAAATACGACAGCCACATCTTCGCCAACTATGGCGTGCGGCTGGCCGGGGTGAAGCACGACACGCTGCTGGAATCCTACGTCTTCGAATCGCATCGTCCGCATGACATGGACAGCCTGGCCGCGCGTCATCTGGAGCGCAAGACCATCACCTATGCCGAAGTCTGCGGCAAGGGCGCCTCCCAGATCGGTTTCAATGAAGTGCCCATCGAGCGCGCCACCGAATACGCCGCCGAAGATGCCGACGTCACGCTGGCCTTGCACCAGGCCATGTGGCCGCAGATCGAGCATGACGACAAGCTGCGCTTCATCTACGAGAAGATCGAAGTGCCGACCTCGGTGGTGCTGCAAAAGATCGAGCGCAACGGCGTGCTCATCGACAGCGAGCGCCTGGGCCAGCAATCGCACGACCTGGGCAAACGAATGCTGGAGATCGAACAGCAAGCCTATGACCTGGCCGGCCAGCCCTTCAACCTGAATTCGCCCAAGCAGTTGGGGGAGATATTGTTTGGCAAGCTGGAGCTGCCGGTGGTCAAGAAGACCGCCTCCGGCGCACCGTCCACGGATGAAGAAGTGCTGCAGAAACTGGCCGAGGATTACCCGCTGCCCAAGGTGCTGCTGGACTATCGCGGCCTGTCCAAGCTCAAGTCCACCTATACCGACAAGCTGCCCAAGATGATCAACCCGGCCACCGGCCGCGTGCATACCAACTATGCACAGGCAGTGGCGGTCACCGGTCGCCTGGCTTCCAACGATCCCAACCTGCAGAACATCCCCATTCGCACCGCCGAGGGTCGTCGCATCCGCGAAGCCTTCGTCGCACCCGAAGGCAGCGTGATCGTCTCGGCCGACTATTCGCAGATCGAATTGCGCATCATGGCGCACATCTCGGAAGACGAAAACATGTTGAAGGCATTCGCCAATAACGAAGACATCCACAAGGCCACCGCTGCCGAGATCTTCGGCATCGCGCCCGAGCAGGTCGAGTCCGAGCAGCGTCGCTATGCCAAGGTCATCAACTTTGGCCTGATCTATGGCATGAGCGCCTTTGGCCTGGCCGGCAACCTGGGCATCGAACGCGCGGCCGCGCAGATGTATATCGACAAGTACTTCATGCGCTTCTCGGGCGTGAAGCGCTACATGGATGAAACCCGGATGCAGGCCAAGGCGCGCGGCTACGTGGAAACCGTGTTCGGCCGTCGCCTGTGGCTGCCCGAGATCAATTCACCCAATGGTCCGCGTCGCCAGGGCGCCGAGCGGGCTGCGATCAATGCACCGATGCAGGGCACAGCCGCCGATCTGATCAAGCTGGCCATGATCGCCGTGCAGGGCTGGTTGGAACAGGCCGGTCTGCAGACCCGCATGATCATGCAGGTGCACGATGAACTGGTGTTGGAAGTCCCACAACAGGAGCTGGACCTGGTGCGTGAAAAGCTGCCTGAATTGATGAAAAATGTTGCGGAACTGAAAGTTCCCTTGCTTGCCGAGGTCGGAATCGGTAAGAATTGGGACCAAGCGCATTAATCTTCACCACCCTACCATGGGACGCGGCATTGCGCCGTGCTCCTTGCAGAGAGCTGAACAATAATGCAAGCTACAACGTACTTACAGAACGATAAAAGCACACCGGCGTCGCAACCGCAGACAGACCAAGACGGGATGACGCCACAACAGGGACAAGACCTGGTCAGGGACAAGACCTGGTTCGGGTAACCGAGGCCGGGGCAAGCCGTAGGGGACGCGCATTATCCGTATATGTCATGGCACACCGATGTGCGCCATGGCGCCGCTCATGTCCCTGCTTGCCCCCAGCCTCCGATGACTACTTGGGAGGAGACGCGATGAAGTCAGCAATGAAAGTGGGCACCCGCCTGGGGCTCGGGTTTGCATGGGTGGTCTTGCTGCTGGTGCTGGTGACCGGCTTCGGCATCTTCAACATGCACCAGGTGCAGGGGCGCTTCAAGCACGTGGTCGAGGTCAAGAATCCCGAGAGCGCCCTGGTCAAGGACATGCTGGAGACGGTCGGCGAGCGCTCCATCTCGCTGCGTAACCTGATGCTGCCGGCCGCGCCCGAAGACGTCGATATCGAGGCGCAATACATCGAAGCCCAGACCCTCAAATACCGGATGTCGGCGCAAAAGCTGCAGCAGCTCTTCAGCGAGTCGGCTGTTACCAGCGAAGAAGAAAAGGCGGCCTTGCCGAAGGTCCAGGCCCGGGCCGCCACGGCAGAAAAGCTCATCAGCGAAGCAGTGGAATTCGGCAAGCGTCGCGAGGCCTATGAACTGGCGCAATTCCTGAAGGAACAATACCTGCCGGTGCAGAAGGCCTGGCAGGTGGAGTTGAAAGCCCTGGCCGCGCTGGAAGACAAGCTCAATCTGGAAGCCGCCGAAAGCAGCGCCGCCGCCTATGGCCGGGCGCGCCTGCTGATGCTGGTCATCAGCGCCATCGGGGGGGT
>NZ_BADI01000466.1:0-3839 GCF_000333555.1 Herbaspirillum sp. B65
GCCATTCAGGGATACCAACCAGCGCGTGGCCGCCGATGGCTATTCCAAGATCCCCGGCTTCATCCGCCCGACCTTGCAGGAGAGCTGGGCAGCGGGGCGCGATCCCCAGGCCACGGCGCTGCTGCCGGCCTTGTTCCTGGTGTTCCTCGAACACTGGAATGCGGGGCAGCTTCCCTATGCCTACCAGGATGGCATCTTCGATCCCGCCGCGGCGCGTCGCATGTTGGCTTCCAGCGATGTGGTGCAAGCCTTCTGTGAGGATGCCGTGCTGTGGGGCGAGCTGGCCGGCGACGCCCGGTTGGTGGCGCTGGTGCGGACAGCCTACGGGCGTGTGCAGCAGTGGCTGGCGAGGCTGCATTAAGCCTGTCGGTGATGCGCGAGGCATCATAGAATTGCCGTTCAATCACGAACAACGAGGAGCACCATGTATCTTGGGATAGACCTGGGTACGTCGGAGGTCAAGGCGGTGGTCATCGACGACCAGGGCGACTTGCTGGCGCTGGCCGGCAGCACGCTCAACGTGACGCGCGCTCATCCGCGCTGGTCCGAGCAGGCCCCGGCCGACTGGTGGCAGGCCACCTGCGATACTGTGGACAAGCTGCGCACCCAGCTCGGCCGCGAGCGCTTTGCCGGCATCCGCGCCATCGGCCTGTCGGGCCAGATGCATGGGGCTGTGCTGCTGGATGAAGACGATGAAGTCCTGCGCCCGGCCATTCTCTGGAGCGATTCGCGCAGTGCCCCCGAATGCGCCGAACTGGACCGGCGCGCGCCGCGCCTGCATGGCATCGCTGGCAACCTGGCCATGCCGGGCTTCACTGCGCCCAAGCTGCTGTGGGTGGCGCGCCATGAGCCGCAACTGTTTGCCCGCATCGCGACCGTGTTGTTGCCCAAGGATTGGTTGCGTTTGAAGATGACCGGCCGCAAGGTCTCCGATCCGTCCGACGCGGCCGGTACCTTGTGGCTGGATGTGGAAGGGCGCAACTGGTCCGACGAATTGCTGGCGGCTTCAGGGATGCGGCGCGACCAGATGCCGGCGCTGGTCGATGGCAGCGCAGTGTCGGGTACCCTGTTGCCGGACGTGGCCCGGGCCTGGGGGCTGGAGCAGAACGTGATCGTGGCCGGTGGTGCGGGCGACGGTGCGGCCAGCGCGGTCGGCATCGGTGCGGTCAATCCGGGCGATGGCTTCCTGTCCTTGGGGACCTCGGGCGTGCTGTTCGTGGTCAATGACCGCTTCCGTCCCAATCCTGGGCGTGCGATCCACGCGTTCTGTCACACCTTGCCGCAGCGTTGGCATCAGATGAGCGTGATGCTGTCGGCGGCCAGCTGCCTGCGCTGGTTCTGTCGCCTGTGTTCGGTGGATGAAAATAGCCTGCTGGCCGAGATCGCCGAGCTCGACCACGAAGCGCGCCGCAATGCACCGCTGTTCCTGCCTTACCTGTCCGGCGAGCGCACGCCGCACAATGATCCTTATGCCACCGGCGTGTTCCATGGCCTGACGCCGGAACACCAGCGTGCCGCGCTCGGTTATGCGGTGCTCGAAGGCGTGGCCTTCGGCATGGTCGATGGCCTGGACGCCTTGCGCGCAGCCGGCACCGATGTGGCCGAATTGTCGCTCGTAGGAGGTGGTGCGCGCAGCGCTTATTGGGCACAGTTGCTGGCCGACGCGCTGGCCGTGCGCATCGTCACCCACGTGGGCAGCGAAGCCGGCGGCGCGCTCGGTGCGGCGCGCCTGGCCTGGCTGGCCGCTGGGGGCGATGAGGCGCAGGTATGTCGCAAGCCGGCCCAGCAGGCGCAGTACCAGCCGGACCCGACGCGCCATGCAGCCTTGCAGGTGCGCTTGCAGCGCTATCGCGACATCTATGCGCCGTTTGCACCCTTGTATGGGGAGGGCCATTCACTTTAATCAGAGGAGAGATATGCAGGTTATCGAATGCAGCCAAGGCCAGTTGGAGATCCTGGCCGGTTTATTCAACGACTACCGGATTTTTTATGGACATCAGGATGATGTGCCGGCATGTCGTGACTTTCTGGAGGAGAACCTGCGGTCGCACCGTTCCTCGATATTCTTGCTGTCGGACGACATCGGAAACGCGGTCGCTTTCGCGCAGTGCTATCCGGCTATCTGCTCCCTGAACATGCGCCCTTACCAGTATCTCTCCGATCTCTATGTCGTCCCGAGCGCGCGCAAGCAAGGTCATGGACATTATCTGATGCAGTACCTGCGTGATCACTTCACGCGACTGGGGGCGCAAAGAATTACGCTCGATACCGCCACCACCAACAAGATCGCCCAGCAGCTCTACGAGTCGCTGGGTTATGAGCGCGAGCAGCTTTACATCACTTATCACCAGATGCTGGATACGCCGTTCCAGCCATGAGCGAGCCGCACACGCCAGAGCGCACATCCGTGCTCAACCGGATCATCTCCGGTTGAACTTGAACACCGAAATCGCCTGCAGCAAGCGCACCGTCTGTTCCTGCAGGCTGCCCGCCGCGCCTGCGGCCTCTTCCACCAGCGAGGCATTCTGCTGGGTGCTGGCATCCATCTGGGTGATGGCTTCATGGACCTGGTTGATGCCGGCGCTTTGCTGCTGGGTGGCTTCCTTGATCTCGCCCATGATGCCCGAGACGCGCTGTACCGATTCGACGATGTCGCGCATGGTGCGGGTGGCTTGCTCGACCTGACGGTTGCCGACCTCGACCTTGGCTACCGAATCATCGATCAGCAGTTTGATCTCCTTGGCCGCCGAGGCCGAGCGCTGGGCCAGCGAGCGCACTTCCGAGGCCACCACCGCAAAGCCGCGTCCCTGCTCGCCGGCACGCGCGGCTTCCACGGCGGCATTGAGCGCGAGGATGTTGGTCTGGAAGGCGATGCCATCGATCACGCTGACGATGTCGGCCACCTTCTGCGAGGAAGCATTGATCGACTCCATGGTCGCCACCACCTGCGCGACGATGCTGCCGCCCTGCACCGCCACGTCCGACGCCGCCAGCGCCAGGTCGTTGGCCTGGTGAGCGTTTTCGGCATTGTGCTTGACGGTGGAATTCAATTGCTCCATCGAGGAGGCGGTTTCTTCCAGCGCGCCGGCTTGCTGCTCGGTGCGGGCCGACAGATCGAGGTTGCCGCGGGCGATTTCGCTGGAAGCGGTGGTGATGGTGTCCGAACCGCGCCGCACTTCAGAGACGATGGCGGCCAGCTTGTCGCGCATGACGCGCATGGCGGCCATGAGGCTATCGTGGTCGCCGGCCCGGGTATCGATCACCACGGCCAGATCGCCCTGGGCAATCTGGCCGGCGATCTGCACCGCGTAATCGGGTTCGCCGCCCAGCTTGCGCAGGATCTGGCGCGTAATCAGAATCGCCGCCAGGACCGCCGTGACCACCCCGATGGCGCTGATGACCAGCATCAGCAGGCGCGCCCGGCCATAGGCGGCGGCGCTGCTTTCGGCGGCTTCCAGATTGAGCTTGTCTTCCAGCGCGGCCAGGGCTTTCAACTCCACCTGCCAGGCCTTCTGCACCGGCAGGTATTGTTCCTTCAGGAATTGCGCCAGTTCATAGGCCTCGCGACGCTTGCCGAATTCCACTGCTTCGCTGATGAGCTTTTCTGCCGTGGCGGCCCGGGCCTGGACCTTCGGCAAGGCCGCCTTTTCTTCTTCGCTGGTAACAGCCGACTCGCTGAAGAGCTGCTGCAGCTTTTGCGCCGACCACTTCCTTGACGTTCTCGCCCGACGCCCCATCCAGCGGAAAGGAGCCGCGCACCTCGTGGGCCGACACCAGATGCACGCAGCGCCCGATGTCGGGATGGATGGCCAGGTCATCCGGGGTGGCCCAGGCGAAAT
>NZ_BADI01000465.1:0-4478 GCF_000333555.1 Herbaspirillum sp. B65
AACACCGCCTTGCTGATCGGCTCGGTGCTGGCCATCAGTGTCATCGGCGGCACCCTGCTGGCGGTGCTGTTCGACCAGCCTTCCCGCGGGCGCGGTATTGCGCGTCTGCTGGTGATCGGTCCTTTCTTTGTCATGCCCACCGTGGCGGCGCTGATCTGGAAGAACATGATCATGCACCCGGTCTACGGCATCCTGGCCTACGTGATGCGCCACCTGGGGCTGGAACCGATCGACTGGCTGGCCGAGTATCCCATGCTCTCGGTCATCATCATCGTGGCCTGGCAGTGGATTCCGTTCGCCTTCCTGATCCTGCTGACGGCCTTGCAGTCGCTGGACCATGACCAGAAGGAAGCGGCGCAACTGGATGGCGCCGGGCCGGTACGCATCTTCTTCTACATCGTGCTGCCGCACTTGAAGCGCGCCATCACGGTGGTGATCATGATCGAGACCATCTTCCTGCTCTCGGTGTTTGCGGAAATCTTCACCACCACCGCGGGCGGCCCCGGTACGGCTACCACCAACCTGACCTTCCTGGTCTATGCCATCGGTCTGCAGCAGTTCGACATCGGTATCGCCTCGGCCGGTGGCATCTTTGCGGTGGTGTTGGCCAATATCGTCTCGTTCTTCCTGGTGCGCATGTTGGCCAGGAACCTCAAGGGAGTCAACGAAAAATGAGCGACCCAAAGAAAAGCCCCCTGTGGGTGGCGCTGCTGGGCTGGGCCTGCGCCATCGTGCTGTTCTTCCCTATCTTCTGGGTGGCGGTGACGGCCTTCAAGACCGAGGCCCAGGCCTATACGCCCTCGCTGGTGTTCCTGCCCACGCTGGAGACCTTCCGCGAAGTCTTCAGTCGCAGCAATTACCTGGCCTATGTGCAGAACTCGCTGATCGTCTCGCTCGGCTCGACGCTGCTGTCGCTGCTGCTGGCCGTGCCAGCGGCGTATTCGATGGCCTTCTTCCCCACCGGCCGCACGCAGAAGCTGTTGCTGTGGATGCTCTCGACCAAGATGATGCCGGCCGTGGGCGTACTGATCCCGATCTACCTACTGGCCAAGAACACCGGAATGCTCGACACCGTCACCGGCCTGACCATCATCTATACGCTCATCAACCTGCCCATTGCGGTATGGATGGCCTTCACCTACTTCAATGACGTGCCCAAGGAAATCCTGGAAGCGGCGCGCATCGATGGTGCCAATGCCTGGCAGGAAATGATTTACCTGTTGCTGCCCACGGCCATGCCGGGCCTGGCCTCCACCGCCTTGCTGCTGATCATCCTGTCCTGGAACGAAGCTTTCTGGAGCCTGAACCTGACCAGTGTCAATGCGGCGCCGCTGACGGTATTCATCGCTTCTTATTCCAACCCTGAAGGCTTGTTCTGGGCCAAGCTGTCGGCGGCGTCGCTGTTGGCCATTGCGCCCATCATGGCGCTGGGCTGGTTGGCGCAGAAGCAACTGGTGCGCGGCCTGACGTTTGGAGCGGTCAAGTGATGACGGCACGCCAGACGATTACCCATCTGATCTGCGATTGCGACGGCGTCCTGCTCGATAGCGAGAGCATCGCCCTGGCCGTGTTGCATCGTGAACTGCTGCCGTTGCTGCCGGCGTGCAGCAGCGACGATGGCCTGCAGCAAGCGCAGCGCAGCGCCGCTCTGCACGCGGCCATTGCCAATCGGCTGGGCATGTACACCGACCTCCTGCTGGGCGAAGTGGATCTGGAATTCGAACTGGGCCTGGATGCCGCCCAGGTCGAACGCATCCACCAGACGGTGGCACTGGCCTGCGGTGAGCAGGCGCAGCCGGTGCCGGGCATCGTCGAGGCCTTGCAGGAAATCCGCCTGCCGCGCGCGGTGGCCAGCAATAGCGATGCGCCGCGCATCGAAGCCGGTCTGCGGCGTTGTGGCCTGTATGCGCAATTTGCCGGGCGCATCTATAGCGGCCATGACGTGGCCCATCCCAAGCCGGCGCCGGATGTGTATCTGGCGGCAGCCGCCGGCTTTGGCGTCGATCCGGCGCGTTGCGTGGCGGTCGACGATAGCGTTACCGGCGTGCGCGCGGCGGTGGCGGCGGGGATGTACGTGCTGGGCTTTACCGGCGTGGCGCACGACCGCCAGGCGATGGCGCGCAAGTTGAAGGAGGCGGGTGCGCATCAGGTATTCGAAGAGATGAAGCAATTTCCGCAACTGGTTTGCGAACTGATCTGGCTGCGTTGAGCAAGACGCCGGCGCAACCCCACAAGAGAACCAACAGAATCTAGGAGACACACATGGCAGCCGTGAGCATCAGGAACCTGGCCAAGCGTTATGACGACAACGAAGTCATGCGCGACATCAATCTGGACATCGAGGATGGCGAATTCGTCGTCTTCGTCGGCCCCTCGGGCTGTGGCAAATCGACCTTGCTGCGCATGATCGCGGGCCTGGAGGAGATCAGCGATGGCGACCTCGACATCGGTGCGCGCCGCATGAACGACGTGCCGGCTTCCAAGCGCGGCGTGGCCATGGTGTTCCAGTCCTATGCGTTGTATCCGCACATGAGCCTGTACGACAACATGGCCTTCGGTTTGAAGATCGCCGGCAAGTCCAAGGCCGAGATCGATGCCGCGGTCCAGCACGCGGCCAAGATTCTGCACATCGATCACCTGTTGGACCGCAAGCCGCGTGCACTCTCCGGTGGTCAGCGCCAACGTGTGGCGATCGGTCGCGCCATCACGCGCCAGCCCAGCGTGTTCCTGTTCGACGAACCGCTGTCGAACCTGGATGCGGCGCTGCGGGTGAAGATGCGCCTCGAATTCGCCAAGCTGCATGACGATCTCAAGACCACCATGATCTACGTTACCCACGATCAGATCGAAGCCATGACCCTGGCCGACAAGATCGTGGTGCTTTCCGAAGGCCGCATCGAACAGGTGGGTTCGCCCCAGCAGCTCTATCACCATCCGGCCAATCGTTTCGTGGCCGGGTTCATTGGTTCGCCCAAGATGAACTTCATCGAGGGCGCGGTGGCAGCAATACAGGCCGATGGCGTGCAGGTGCAATTGTCCGGTGGCGGTTTGCAATGGGCCGCGGTCGATGGCAGTGCGCTGCAGGTTGGCCAGAAGGTCACGCTGGGGGTGCGTCCCGAGCATCTCAACATCGCCCAGGGGCAGGCCGCATTGCAGGCACGTTGCACGGCGCTGGAATTGCTGGGTGATTTTTCCTACCTGTATGCGGCCTATGACGGTAGCGAAGACGCGCTGATCCTGCGCGTGCCCGACAGCCTCGATCCGCCACATGGCAGCGTCTTGCCGCTGGCCGCCGACCCGGCGCGTTGCCATCTGTTCGGCGCCGATGGCCAGGCCTTGCCGCGCTTGGCATCGAGCGTGGCGGCATTGCGCGCCCATTGAATCACTTGACCTCATCACTTCATCGACAAGGACCAGGCATGACCAGCATCGCCACCTCTCACGACCAGGACGCCGCCGACAGCCTGACCTGGCTGCATATCGGCGCCGGTTCCTTCCATCGCGCCCACCAGGCGGTCTACCTGAACGCGCTGCGCGAGAGCGGCGCCGATCGCCGCTGGCAACTGGCGCTGGCCAATATCCGCGCCGACATGAGCCCGCTGCTGGAGGCGCTGGCCCGCCAGCAGGGCCAGTACACCCTGGAGACCGTCACGCCCCAGGGCGAGCGCAGCTACCAGCGCATCGCATCCATCGGCCGCATCCTGCCGTGGGATGCGCAGCTCACGCAACTGATTGCGGCCGGTGCCGAAGAACGCACCCGCATCATTTCCTTCACTGTCACTGAAGGTGGTTACTATCTGGATCACCACTACCAGCTCGACACCAACAACCCCGACCTGGCCGATGACCTGCGCTGCGCCCTCGATGGCAGCGGCGCGCCGCGCACCATCTATGGCGCCATCGCCGCGATCCTGCGCGCGCGCAGCCAGGCCCATCCGCAAGCGGCCCTGACGCTGTTGAACTGCGACAACCTGCGCCACAATGGCGAGCGCTTCCGTGATGGCTTGCGCCAGTTCCTGACCTTGCGTGGCCAGACGGAATTGGTGAGCTGGCTGCAGGCCAACACCAGCAGCCCCAATGCCATGGTCGACCGCATCACCCCCCGCCCCACATCGGCGGTTGCAGCCCGTGTGAAGGAAAAGACAGGTATCGACGATCCCTGCGCCCTGATGGGCGAGTCGTTCATCCAATGGGTGATCGAAGACGACTTCAAGGCTGGCCGCCCGCGCCTGGAACAGGCCGGCGTGGAAATGGTGCAGTCGGTGCTGCCCTATGAAGAAGCCAAGATCCGCATCCTCAACGCCAGCCATAGCTGCATCGCCTGGGCCGGTACGCTGGCCGGGCTGCACTACATCCACGAAGGCACACTGCGCGATGACATCCGCCAGATGGCATATGACTATGTGACGCAGGATGTGATCCCTTGCCTTACGCCCAGCCCCATCGATCTGGCGGCCTATCGCGACACCACGCGGCGC
>NZ_BADI01000464.1:0-1621 GCF_000333555.1 Herbaspirillum sp. B65
TATATTTGCTCAACGTCGTTCAAGACAACCGCCTTCCCCTGCATGTGTTGCACCGGCGTCCGCTGCCGTGGCCACCCAGGAAGAATGTGCAGGAGGGCACATAACATTCGGAGACCAGCATGTCCAAACTCGCGCGCCGCCGTGCGTCCGGCTTTACCTGCGTTCGCTTCACCCTGGCCGCTGCGGCCATCTCGACCCTGTTCGCTGCGGGCCTGGCGCACGCCGAGCCGGTGACGCTGAACATCGCTTCCATCAACAATCCCGACATGATCGAACTGCAGAAGCTGGCACCGGCGTTCGAGAAGGCCAATCCCGACATCAAGCTGCGCTGGGTCACCATGGAAGAGAGCGTGCTGCGCCAGCGCCTGACCACCGATATCGCCACCAACAGTGGCCAGTTCGACCTGATGACCATCGGTGCATATGAAGCGCCGATCTGGGCCAAGAAGGGCTGGCTGGCGCCGATGACCGGCTTGCCGGCGGATTACGATGAAGCCGATCTGATCAAGCCGGTGCGCGAGGGGCTGTCGGTGGATGGCAAGCTCTATGCGCTGCCGTTCTATGCCGAGAGTTCGATGACGTACTACCGCAAGGACTTGTTCGAGCAAAAGAAGCTGACCATGCCGCAGCGTCCGACCTGGGACGACATCGCCAAGCTGGCTGCGCAACTGCATGATCCGGCCAAGGGGGTCTATGGCATCTGCCTGCGTGGGCGTGCCGGCTGGGGCGAGAACATGGCCATTCTCACCACCATGGCCAATGCCTGGGGTGGTCGCTGGTTCGATGAACAGTGGCAGCCGCAACTGTCCTCGCCGGAGTGGAAGAAGGCGGTCGGCTTCTATGTCGACCTGATGCGCAAGTATGGTCCGCCGGGCGCCAGCTCCAATGGCTTCAATGAAAACCTGGTGCTGTTCTCCAGCGGCAAGTGCGGCATGTGGGTCGATGCCACGGTGGCGGCCGGGATGCTCTATCACGGCAAGGATTCCAAGGTGGCCGGCAAGACCGCCTTCGCGCCGGCGCCGATGCAGGTGACCGACAAGGGTTCGCACTGGTTGTGGATCTGGTCGCTGGCCGTGCCCAAGTCGTCCAAGTCGCAGGATGCCGCCAAGAAGTTCGCGGCCTGGGCCACCTCCAAGGACTACATCAACCTGGTCGCCAAGGATGCCGGCTGGGCACTGGTGCCGCCGGGTACGCGCAATTCCACCTATGCCTCGGCCGAGTACAAGAAGGTCTCGCCCTTCTCGGACTTCGTGCTCGACGCAATCCAGACTGCCGACGCCAACAAGCCGACCTTGAAACCGGTGCCCTATACCGGCGTGCAGTTCGCCACCATCCCCGAGTTCCAGTCGATAGGCACGGTCACCGGCCAGGCCATCGCCGGTGCATTGGCGGGCAAGACCAGTGCCGATGCAGCTCTGGATGCTGCCCAGGCCCAGGCCGTGCGCATGATGCGCCAGGGTCGCTACATCAAGTAAGTCCTTGCTCCTGCCATGGCGATGACGGGCAAGGGCAGCCTTGCTCGCATCGCCTCCCGGCTGCCGCTGCCTGATCACGGATGGGGCGGCGGCCGGATCGATACGCCGAGGCCGTCATGTCCACGATCCACTCCACCCAGGTGTCG
>NZ_BADI01000463.1:0-9572 GCF_000333555.1 Herbaspirillum sp. B65
GAGCTGGTCCGTTGGGCGTGCGTGCTGCCTCGCTTGCTGCTTTCAGGGCAAGTCTGCGCTGCAGCGCGCTACGGTCATTCTCCAAAGCCTTCAACTTGGCGGCCAGCGCTTCCGATGCACCAACCATCGTGATGGCGTCAATCACCCGCCCGATCTCGGCGGTTAACTGAGTGATGCGTTTGGTGGCTTGGGCTACATCCTCGGTCGAGCCCGTATTTTCTATAAGCAACTCTTCAAAAGCCTTTTCGAACTCGGCGGCAGCCACTGGCGACAGCAGCTCTGCGCGGATGATCGAAATCAGACGCTTCTCGACCAGGTCTCTAGGGATCGAGAAGCCTTTGCACACAGCCGGGCCCCTGTCCTTCGCGGCCGCGCAGCCGTAGCGGTCCGCATTGATCGCCACCACGGCGCCGCCGCAGTGCGGGCAAAGCATCATTCCCCCAAAGAGAGTCGTCGCGGGCCGGACCTGGCGCTTGCGCCCATGCTCGTCCCGCCCGGCGTCGATGCGTTCGCGCACGCGGCGCCAGAGTTCGTCATCAATGATGCGCAGCCCTGGCAGGCTGGCCGTCTGCCATTCCTCCCTCGGTCGCTCTGTTCGTTGGCGCCGGCCGGTATCCGGGTCTTTGATCCATTGAGATCTGTTCCAGACGTACTGTCCCACATACATCGAGTTATTCAAGATGCCCGAGCCCTTCACTGGGCTGCCGTAGATTGCGGACACGGCCCATGTGCTGTCGCGCGGCGACGGTACGCCTTGGTTATTCAGTTCATGGGCGATCCGCTGGACGCTGTTTCCGGCCGCATATTGCTCGAAAATCCAAACTACCCAGCGTGCCTGGTTTTCATTGACTCGGTACGTGCTGCCGCCATCCGCCTTTACGATGTCATATCCATAGGACTTTCCGCCAGCGATATATCCCCGCTCCACCTGGCCAGCTTGGCCTCGATGCGTTTTGCTGCGCAGGTCGTCCAGGTACAGGTCGTTAATCAGACCTCGCACGCCGCGCATTATTTTGCGGCCGCTGTGGCGCGAGTCGTATCCATCCGAAACGCCGATGATGCGGATACCACGGTGCTCCAGCCGCCGGACGATTTGCTCTTGCTCGACCTGGTCACGTGCAAGCCGGTCGAGACCTTCCACTAGCAGCAGATCGAAGCGGCCGGCGATGGCATCGGCCAGCATCGCGTTACCTGCAGGCCGGCTTCCAACGGCGGTCGAGCCGGAGATAGCCGCATCGCAGCGCTCAAATTCGACTGTAGCTCCCTCACGGTTTGCACGCGCCCGGCAGACCCGTAGTTGATCATCGAGTGAGGTCTCGCTCTGTTTGTCGCTGCTATACCGAGCGTAGATCGTTGCCTTCATTACCATCGTTTGTTGTTGACGTCGCTGTATTGGGTGGGTTGCCGGCCAGCCAGCTTTTCACGGCCTGGGATGCAAGCAAGCGGATCAAGGGCCGCATGTTTGATGTGTTCTGAAGAATATCAGTAGCCACGAAAGGGGAGTTCGGGCGTCGTCCTTCTCCGCTTTTTCTCATGGGGATATCTCCTGGAACTCCTTCACCGCTATGGGTGCCATGCGGCCGCTCTTCAGGTTCACGAATGCCCCGTGCCAGTTGAGCTGGCCATGACGGAACATTTCCCAAAGAAGCTGGAGTGCCGGCGTGACAATGGATTGATTGATGAACAGCTCTTGCTTTTCAAGTGCCTCGGCCAGGCCGCAGCTTGGGGTGTCGTCTTCAGGAATTGCGACGTTCACCAGCTCGGGAAGCAAGTCATAGGGATAGGGCAAGCGCACGTGTCCTGCTGGATGGCGCTCACCAGCGGTGATATGTGTTCTCGGCTGGCCAAGGATGACCTGGCCATCGGCTGCCCGGTTGCCGAGGTCTATCACATAGTGAGGCTCCCGACTCCAACTATTAATCTGCTGATCGATCTCGTGCCGCGCCGCTATGCTATCGACGCACACGATCACCATGGCGGCATTCCCTTGCCCAGAATAGCGCGCTGGGTATGCCTTCCAGTTCAATCCGAAAAACGCATTAATGCGATGCGTCAGCACGATGGCTTTGGATTGGCCAACGTCGGCGCGCATGAAGAGCTGGCGTGCCAGGTTGGCTTCACTCACCGTATCAGGGTCCCAGCTGCGGACCATCAAGCCAGGGTGCCCGAGCGCCTGCAGTGCATGGTCCAGCCTGGCCAGGCCCGTGAGCATCTGCGAGCCGTTTCCGCCGCAGCCGATAAGATCAATCTCTACTACCTGCTCCAGCAGATGGGGATGGGTGTAATGCGGCATCTTACCCTCCGAACAGTTTGTCCGCTGGTACTGTGATGGGCGCGTAAAGCCCCAACATGCACAGGCGGAAGGAAACGGTAGGGCTGTCTGTATCCAGATTGCCAATGACCCCGGCAAATTTAACACTGCCGGCATCATCCAGATTGTCCTGATCGCTGAAGAAGGCCGGGAGTGCGCCGTGGCTATGGATATCGATGGCCAGTGACTGGTGGGCCGGGAGGATGTCCGTGCGATAGCGAATCGAGCCTGGAGTGGCGTCCTCGATCTGCAACTGAACAGGCACCAATTGGCCGGCCTCGCTATCCCATGCAATGTGGCAGATATCTTCGTTGGGCAGATTGCTGATGGCTTGCCTGGAGAAGGCACGCATGAGATCAATGGCGCAACTGAGTCGGCCGAAGGCTAATTGGTTACGAGGGGAAATCTCGCCAAACGGCATGGCCACGGTGCGCTGCTCGCTCAGGCGGACGATAGAGTGGAGCCAAGGGCGACGCACCTCCAGATAGAGACCATCGCGCGCAAGCAGAAAGCGGTGCTTGTTTTCCTCAATAGGCAAGAACAGGCCGTGTTGTGGAACAACCGCCACAGGTGCAGCCCGGAAGCTGGCCTGATCGAGCGGCGCAGCCGGGTCGTCGCCGGCTGCGGCGATGGGGTAGAGCGAGTGCAGGAAGTCCGTCGCTTCTCGCAGTGTTGCGATCTCCTTGATGGCAGTGGTGATGGTGTTCTGCAGTTTGTCGAAAGCAATAGCGTTCATTTGGTCAGTTCCTTAATTTTTTGCGCAAGAGTGGATTTGCATGGCACTAGCCATTTGGTCCACTCCCATGCAGCGTTAGGGTTATCCAGCAGGTGCTTCCACATCGGGATGGCGCCACCCTGGCAACGGACTAAGTTGGAATCGTTTGGATGGGTGAACCGACTGCCATAGAATGCGCGCTCGTAGTCCTTCATTGCCTCTGCGTCCATTGACTTGGGCATGGCCACATTCCCGGTGCAGACTTCGCCGTTCTCCCAGACGTTGAAGTAGGGGGCTTTGTAAAGCGAGGTTCCCGGCAGTGGGCGTTCCACACTAGCTGTCGAAAACACATGCAGGCGGCCCGAGCTCACCAGAAAGATCACGCCTGGCTGCATGATGGAGGCGCTCGCCTCGCCGATAACACCGTCTTGAGTCTTGAACCAAAGGTGACGCGACTGGGGAGGGCACCACCAAGCAATCAATTGGGGTGCCATGTACAGTAAGTTTTCCGGGATGAAGCCAGCAAACGCGGCGACCGCGGAGATCTTCTCTCCAAGCTGTGCGAGAACCTTTTTGCTGGGAGCACTTCCTGGCCCGAGCAGGGGAACATCTGGTGCATCCTCTGCATAGATCACCTGGTGATTGCTGGCGTATAACGAGCGGCCATCACTGGATGAGTAAAGTAGGAGAGCTCCGATCAAATCCATTTCTTTTGATGCTTCGGCCTCAACAATGCCGAAGTTGGTCGATCGACTCCGTAGTTGAACTCTGCTCATGCGCGCGCTCCTATCAGGAGAATCAGTTCTTCGACTCGACGCGCAAGTCCGAGCATTTCTTCCATGGCCCCCAACCGTTTTTTTACAGAGCGGACATCAAGCTGTAGTTCGCTGACAGTCACCATTTCGGTGGACTCGCCTTGCATAAACAGGCTAAAGGCATCGTCGATGATTCGAGTAGTAGCGTCGTCGTCGCTCCACGCCAATGCCATCGTTGCGCTGATGGGATCAACGCAGGCATCAATGCGACACGCGGTGATATCCGCACGCTGGACGAATTCCTGGCGCTGGCCCCACGCAACTACTTCGTCGCACGAAGCAATGACGTCTCGGGTCAGTGAAGTTTCAGCGGTCCGTAGGGCCTGTTTGCGAGTGCAGACACGCTGTGGAGTCACCAGCCACTCAGGGACGTTCCGAAAGAAGTCGGCCTTTCTAAATACCTCGTTTTCCGAGAAGAACTGCTCGACGGTCGATGCCCCACTATCTGCCATCGCGTCCGTGTTCTCTACATAAGCGATTTCGTCTTCCTCGCCTCCCCAGTAGTAATACTGGGCCAGGCCGAAGACAGTGTTGGGGCTGAGCGTATACGGCAGGTAGGTCAAAGCGTCGTAGAGGAGGGCCAAAACTGTTTGGCCAAGACCTTGGCGCTCCTCCTCCAGGTGGCTGATCGCGCGCTCTATCGTAAGCAGGGGGAATCGATCTTCTATGTCCAGGCAGAAAGCGGCGTCGGCGATGCTGCCGTAATGTCCAATGTTCCGAGTTGTCTGAATGGATGGCTGCAGCCGGAAGAGACTAAGGCCGTGCGCATGTTCATTCCACCAGCGGGAGAGGGCCAGCTTGCAGAGTTCGGTCTCATCTCGTGCAGTCTGAAGGTCTGCCTCATCGATCAGCTCAGTCTGTAGTAAGCAGATAGCGAGATCGCGCGCAATTGGTCGCTCACTCGCTCCAGCCGGCCAGATGGCGGTCGGAATAGACGAACTGAGCTGTGGCAAAACCCAGGGAGTGGTTCGAGCGTCCAGTTTCATGGAAGCACCGACATGTCGTAGCTGTTGGGTGCGAATGTATCGCCGCGCAGCGGGGCGCGAAGCACCTCCTGCAGCGCTAGCGCGATAGGGGTGTTCGGCCGAGCAGAGTTGCGCGTGGAATTAGGTGCAGTCCCGATCAGCGTTCCCTTTTCCTCCAGGATACGCAAGGCTTCACGCTTGTCGAGTCCCTTTGTGCCGACTGCGCGCCGGAAGGTGTAGATCTGGCGGTTGCCCGCCATTTCCGGCCCTTCGATGTCTGCATTGAGCAGCTCGGGATAGTGGTTCGCGTAGAACTCGCGCACCTGGGTGAGCGAAAAGGAGGAGCTGGGATCTGCCAGCTTAACGCTGCCGTACTTGAATTCACGGATCAGTTCTTCGGATTGCATGATGATGGCTTTCAGAATTCGATGTCGGAGAAAGCCCCGCTGGACTGCGCAGCGGGAGTTGGGGTAGAAGCGGCTTTGCCAGCCTCGCTGTCGGACACTGGAGGTGGTTGATTGCTTGCCGGCGTGGTCTGCCAGTCCTTGTCGAGTGCAGTTGCCGGAATGGTCTCGCTAGTGCCCGTTTGGTTGCCGCTCTCGATGGCTTTGGGTATTTCGTCGGCCTTATCGGGAGATGGCGCGGCTTGGGGCGACGCGTTCGGCGCGATGGCTGGCGTCTGCGATCCAGGATCTTCATGCTTCGGCGTGCCTTCAGCGTTCGGTGCGGCATCAGCCGACTTGGCTGCAGGAGACGGCTCGGTATTTTTGTTCTGCTGTTTGCCACCCTTGAGGCTGCCTTTCCCTTGCTTACCTTCCTTGCTGCCAGCTTTTCCACCGGACGTCATCGCTGCTCTGTCTTCAGCGTCCTCTTGCTCGGCGGCTGCGGCGACTTGATCTAGCAGGGAGCGGCGGGGAGTGCTCCACATCTGCATGGCCTGGACGAAGTCGCGGTCCAGTTCGTCTGCGCTGGCCAAGAGCGACAGCGGTCTCAGTGCTGGTGCGGTATCCGGGGCTTTGCTAACCGGGGTAATGTTGACACGCATGAGGTCGCCCTCTGGTGCGATGGAAATGAGGAGCGTCGACTTACTGGCAAGCTCCTGCAGTGCTTTGAACATAGCTGTCCTTTCGATGGGAATGCGCCAGGGTCAGGCGGCGCGGTAGGTGTAACGGTGGCGCGTGCCGCGACGGTAGATGCGGTGCTCGTTCGCCATTTTTTCGAGCACAGGGGAAATCGTCGAAACCTGCATACGGAGGGCATATGCGACGGATGTGGTATCCATTTCGCCGCCGGCGCCGAGAAGGGCGGCGATGCGCCCCTGTAGCACCACATCTCCGAAAAGTGGTGCTTCCACTGCTGGAGCCTGCTGGGCAATACTGGCGCGTAGGTTTGCTTGACGGCGCTGGTACATACGGCAATCTTCCTCGCTGGGGAAGCTGATCTGGTGACCGATCACTGCGCCTTCATGGAGGATGTAATAATCGGTGTACAGTGCGCCGCGCAGCGGGAGACGCCGGATCACGAATTCGCCGATGGAGAAAGGACGAAAGTCACGCGGCGCGGTCGGGTCGTAGCGCTCGATGTCGCTGTAAACGCTCAGGCTGGATGCTGATGTTGGAAGATCGAAAAAGTAGTCAGTCATGGTCATTGGCTTGGGCCAGTTTTCTATCGTTGGCGCGCAGGTGCTTCATGCGCGCGTCTTCGCGGCAGTTTTTGCGCGCGACTAGTCTGATCAGGGCCGCAAAGTGCGGCGTCTGCATGGCTTGCTCAAATGATTGGGATAGGCGGCACTCTCGGTGCGCGCGGCGGAGTTGATCGTCCGGTTGGTCGAACTCGCCTGGCATGGTGCTAATCCTTTGCGCAGGCGCGCCGCCTCGCTTCGGCGTGCATTTCATCATCAGGCCAAGCGGCGGCGCAGAGGGCGTCGAGCTGCTCCTGAATCGGGGGCTTAAGCAGAATCGGCACAGCCTCCTCGGCGAGGTCCGTCGATTCGCTTTCTGGCCCAGCAATCGCATAGGCGCCGAGTAATGCCGCCGTTGCGAGCGCGCCGATCAAGAGCTGTCGCGCGGCGGCCAAAATGATCTGCAGATACTTCATCATGCTGGCCTCGCTTCGATTTTCTTATAGGGCCAGAAGTCCAGAATGTGCTGCTCGATAGCGCCAGCGGTGCTATCGGCGATGGTATGTATTCTGATAGTGTCGCCAGCCCAAGGCGTGACGATCAAAAGAAAGGCTTTCATGGGAGAATCACCTGTTCAATGAGAGGGGCGAAAAATGGATGAAAAGTTCGTGCAGCAGTGTTTTGCCGAGATGTCTATTGCTATCGGGGACGTTGTCGGCGCACTGGCTGTTGCGCTGTCGCGGCAGATTGATCTGGACGACTTGCGCTTCGATTTGGAGAAATCAATAAAGGCGATTTCGACTCCAGGAGCTCCACAATTGAGTGGAAAAATCGCTGAACGCGCGCTTCAGGCACTGGAGGCCGAGGCAGTGTTACGGCGAGCTCAAGGAACGCTGCCGCCTTTTGATGCGCCGGAGTTTTGATCGCTGCCATTCAGTTGGGCTCCTGCGCAGATGCCTCGGCCTTGATCACCCGGGCAAGGTCGATGTGGCGACCTTGGAAATGCCACAGCGCGGGGCTAGTGTTCGCGAGGAAGCGGCGAATGATTTCGCGACCGATCTTTTCGACGGTTTCGCAGGCTTCCTTGTCGCCGAAGGGCTTGCTTTGGGCTTGGGAGGCGTGCCACAGAGCGGCCACAAACTCATCTGTGTAACCGCTGAGGCCTTGTGCATCGAATTCGAGAGTGATCGAGGCTTTCATGCTTGGCCCCGTGCAGTCAGCTTTGCTTTGATTTCGGCATAGGAGATCGCCCCCTTTACGCGGAAATTCGTGAGAGCGATGGCATTGCTGGGGATGCGCTGGCCAGGACGCCAGTCATCAATGATTCGGTCCTTCTTGAGATAGGCTAGCAATTCCTTGGCTCGGCGGGTCTTTCCGCACCCTTGTGGGCCATAGATAACAATAGCGCCCGCAGGTGCGTTGGCCTTCGCATCAAAGCGCTGCTCCTCCAAGATGTGGTGAGCTTCGTTACCGCCTCGGTGAGCGAGGAAATTGAATTTGCCTTCAGAAATATTTGCCATTTTTCTCTCACGAATGGATGTCGGTGAGAGAAACTATACGCGAATGGATAGATAAATCAATACGCAAATGAATAATTTCTGGCGAGAGGGAAGCTGCCCCTATGTCGGGGCAGGGCAAATCAGGTGTGTGAAATCAAATCAGCGTTTGAGGAAATTGCGCTGTGCCTGAACGACTTCCCCGATCAGGAGACAGGTCTCTAAGGTGCACTCTTCGCGGTGGTAGCGCTTCTGGTCGGGGTTGTCGGAAACAAGAAACCATCGACCAAAGTCCCTAACTAAGCGCTTTACAACAGCCTCGCCGCCAAAGTTTGCAGCAAATATCTTGTTGTCTTTAGGGGCTACAGAGTCTGTATTGATTATTACGGTGTCGCCGTCTGAAAGGGTATCTTCCATGCTATCGCCTTGAACCCTCACGGCGATCAATTTCTCCATAACCAAACCATTCGCGTCCACCCATCGCTGAGTTACAGCGACTGGCATACCAAACTCAGTCTCGTCTAGTTCGGCCTGAAATCCTGTGATGCCTGCTGAAACCTTCAGCTTGACCAGCGGAATCTCGACAATGGTTGGCTTGGGCGCTGCAGCATCCTTGATGATGGACGCTGGGTCGCGGAGTTCCACTTTTTGGGCGCGCCCCATTTCGCCAATGCCTTCATTGAGCCAGTTGAAGCTGACATTGCAAGCGGCGGCCAATTTGCGGATCGTGCTTACTTCGGGCTGGCCCTTCCCCACGTTTTTCAGAATTCTATTAATCGTAGGTTGGGGTACGCCTGATGCCCGCGACAAGGCGCTCTGCGACTCAAATCCAGCCGCAGTCATTGCATCGTCCAAACGGGAGGCAATATTACTCATTGGGGCAATATACGTGCGCGTATAGCAAAGCAGCAAATCTCTATTCATTCGGGTATTGATGATCTATCCATTCACGTATAGAATGGGGTATGGACAAAGACATTGGCACTCTGATGCAAGAAATCCGCTCTGCCACCGGCTGGAGCGAACCTCTTTTGGCTCGCGAGATTGGCGTTTCTCAGCCGACTGTGCACCGGATCTTGAAAGGGCAGGCTGACTGTAAGGCCAGCACATTGCGCGCTATTGAGGCGCTTCATGCGCGAACAGTGTTCACCGAGCCCCATCACGCTATGCGCGTGCAGGGGCCAGGGCCTGGAGCGCCAGCCGCGTCAGGATCTGACGTTCAGAGTCAATGCTTGGCCGACCAGTCGGGATTTGCAGTTTCTGTAGCGTCATCACCATGACCGGTGCCAGGTCCTTGTCGTGGCTTACAAAGGTGCCAACTAAGGCGGCTATCACCTCTCCAGACGCCACCCGGCGTGTGTTCGTCACATCAGCAAAGTGCCGCGACCGTTTCAGTAATTTCTCAAACAGCTTCTGCGCTTCATCGTGCTGGGCTTCTTCCTTCGATTGCATTTTGTTCCCCCGCGTCATTAGTACGGCCCGCAGGTTAACAGCGGGCCTGACCCGTGGCGACGGTAAAAAAAGGAGATGTTTACCGTGACCCATCGTCATCTTGAAATGAATCAGCACGATGCGCTCTATCGAATCGCCCGCGCCTATCCGGGGGGGATTGAAGCCTTAGCTGCCCGTATGGGCAAATCGCCGAACAC
>NZ_BADI01000462.1:0-1019 GCF_000333555.1 Herbaspirillum sp. B65
TAATCAGTGAAAAACCGACCTGCATGCACAGATTGACCAGCGCATAGTGGACCGGATGATTTTTAAGGTCTTCGCGCGGAACCGAGGCGGTATAAATGGAAGGCAGCACGGAAAGAAAATTGCCCAATTGACTGCTCAGCGCGTAGACCGTACCCGAACCTACCCAGCCCCCCTTGAAGACGCCACCCACGACCCTCTCGAATTGATCGGGGGTGATGTGTTGCATCTGCAGATAGAGTTCCTGAGCGCGGCTCCAGTCCTGCTCCGCTTGTGGCTTTGCCAGTTGCGTCTGCTGTTCCTTGACGAACGCCAATGCGTATTCGGGATTGATCGGTCGATTCTTGACATGCAGGTAATTGTTCAGGATCTGCTGAAGCTCGATATCGCCGGCGCGAGCCATTTCGGCCGCTGACGCCAGCGGCAGGTCAGCCAGTTCCTGGGCTGCCGGCTGCTCTTGCTGGACGATCTCGACCAGGCTGGCCGACGGCGGCGTGAGGCTGATGCTGATGGTCGCACTGGCGCCCGCCGGTACTGACGTCGATGCGGCCTCGCGAGTCGGCGACAAGACGTCGGCCTGCGTGATTTCCTTTGTGATGTGCATGATATGTTCCGTTGTCTAATGCGCTCATACGTGGCTTACGCCGCGCTAAAAAGCCTGTGTTGGGTCTTGGACCTGGTACGTCTGGTACTTTCCAGGAAGTGGTTCTGCTGCCATTGCCGTGCTTGGACGGCATAGTGGATGAAGGCATTGACCAATTTTTGCGCGTCGATCTGCGCCAGTTCGGCGCGTCCCATCAGCATGGCGTGACCGGTCTCAAAGTTGACCGAGAAGGTGGGCGTACCCACACCAAACATCAGTAGATTGCATTCGAGCAGGCGCTGCAGGATGTCGGCGCGGTCGCCGTTGTCGGGAATGGGACCAAAGTCGCAGAAGTACGCAAGGCTCCCCTCCTCCATGGCAGCGCCGTCCATCAGTGTGAAGTTGATGCCGTCGATCTCCAGTTGCGCATGTCCGGCCA
>NZ_BADI01000461.1:0-1329 GCF_000333555.1 Herbaspirillum sp. B65
CTGCGCCTGCTGCTGTGATACTGCCTGTCAACTGTTAGCGTCGGCGAGCAGTCTCGCCTGCTCAAGGTGCAGCTGCAATTGCGCCTGCGTATGGCGGGCGCTGCGGGCAGCGTATTCAATCTGCACACGCTTCTTGACTGCCGTGGGCAACGCAAACATGGAGCGTCCAATGGCCTTCAATGCGCGGGCAGTGAGGCCTGGCTGGAAGCCGACACGAGGCGTTTCCCCGCGCTTGGCATCTTCGCGCATCTCGCTACGCTGGGTAATCTTGTCGTTGACCAGTGCGCCGCTGGAAAAGGCCCCGGCCACACCGATGAGGGACATCACCGAGGCGATGGCAAAGCGCCCCCCGTTACTGACCACCGGCGCAGCCGTGGCCGCCACGGTCGGGGCCGCGGCCAGCACAGGCGCCAGATTGTTGACCGGTGCCGGGGCTTGGGCCAGCAACTGCACGGCATGGCGGTGCGCCTCGGTGGATTCCGCCTGGATCATGCGCAACAGGGCCGAGACCACCAGCGGCATGTTGCTGCCGGCGAACACCATCTGGAACTGGGCGCCCACCCGTTGCGCCACCTGCGGAATGAAGTCCGACGGCAGGCGCATACGAACCCACGCCGTGCGCACGGCGGTCTCCCAATCGTGCTTGCCATCGACGCTACGCAAGAGGATTGCACGGTTTTCCGGCGAGACGCTCAGCCAATTGTCTGCCTGGACATGTGCTTTATCCGCCTTCAACTGTGCCAACTGGGCTCCCAGAGCCTCATAGCGCTGCCGCCCGCCTGTCATCTCATCAAGCTTGTGCTCACTGAGGGCCAACCTGTTGCCCTGGCCTGCTTCCGGGTCATCTCTGTTGGCGACCAGTGCGCGCCACTCATGCGGATTCATGCCGAGCATGTCGGCCATTTCCTGCTCAAGATACTGGATATGCAGCGACAGGTACTCCTTGAACTGACCCAATGCGACTTCTTCGCCGCGCGTCCATTGGCGCGGGACATCGCTGAGGTCGAGGTGCTCCGGGTCCAGAGACTCCAGGTTCAATTGCCCGGCCTCCAGTTGCGCCTGCTGCTCGGGACGGATCAGGCGGGTTGAGCGCAAGGTGGCCAAAAGGGTGTCGCTTTGCTTGGCCAACTGTCCTTTGGGGCCAGCCCAGAACTGCTGCAGGCCCATGGTCAATGCAGCGGTGCCGATCTGGATATAGGCCGACAGGTGGGAGTTGGCCATGGCAGTACCGCTGATTTGTCCGGCCAGGGTGCCCGCCACACGCAGTACGCGATTCCACGCCAGGTAGTACTGGCTGACGTAGTTGAGTTCAGTGCCTCCTGGCACCTG
>NZ_BADI01000460.1:0-1451 GCF_000333555.1 Herbaspirillum sp. B65
CGACCTGGCTGCCGCCGCGCGCTGCAACGCCGATATCGTCAAACCGTCCATGCCGGTGTCGGACATCCATATCCAGCACAAGCTGCAACGCGACCGCGACTGGGTGCTGGCGCAGATCCGTTATTTCCTGCCCAAGGCACTGGACCTGGGCATGGAGGTTTGCCTCGGTGGCGAGGATTCCTCCCGCGCCGACCTGGACTTCATGTTGCGGGTGATCGAGACGGCCCAGGCCGCCGGCGCCCGGCGCTTCCGCTTTGCCGATACGCTGGGGCTGCTTGATCCCTTTGCGACTTATGAAGTGATCCGCCAGTTGCGCCAGGAAGTCGACATCGAACTGGAAATGCACGCCCACAACGACCTGGGCCTGGCCACGGCCAACACCCTGGCCGCCATCAATGCCGGCGCCAGCCACGTCAACACTACCGTCAACGGTCTGGGCGAGCGCGCGGGCAATGCGCCGCTGGAAGAAGTGGTGATGGGCTTGCGCCATCTGCATGGCATCGAGACCCAGGTCGATACACGTTCTCTTCCGGCCATTTCCAGACTGGTGGCCAAAGCCTCCGGCAAGGCGGTGGCGCCCAACAAGAGCATCGTCGGCGAAGCAGTCTTCACGCATGAATCGGGCATCCACGTGGACGGATTACTCAAGAACCCGGCCAACTATGAACACTTCAGCCCGGCCGAACTGGGCCGCAGCCATCACATCGTGCTGGGCAAGCATTCCGGCTCGCGCGGCGTCAAGGATGCCTTCGCCAAGATGGGAATACTGCTCTCGGACAGCCAGGCACAAGCCATGCTCATGCGCATCCGTGATCACACCATGGTGGCCAAGGCGGCGCCCAGCGAAGATGAGCTTACGCGTTTCTTCCTGGAAAGTGGCGCCTGTGCGGCCAGCCAGATGTAAGCATTTGGTTTCGCCCGTTCCCGCGCGCTGCGCCTATGTTCCTCTCAACCCAGAAAGAGAGCCCGTCATGCTGACCTTGGCCGAAAAACTGAAGCAACTGTCCGCCGCCGAAGAGTTCCTCGATTTCTTCGGGGTGCCTTACCAGCAAGCGGTCGTGAACGTCAATCGCCTGCACATCTTGAAGCGCTTCTACCAGTACATGCG
Source organism: Herbaspirillum sp. B65 (assembly GCF_000333555.1). Classification (NCBI taxonomy): domain Bacteria; kingdom Pseudomonadati; phylum Pseudomonadota; class Betaproteobacteria; order Burkholderiales; family Oxalobacteraceae; genus Herbaspirillum; species Herbaspirillum sp. B65. The sequence continues at coordinate 1,109 of NZ_BADI01000460.1, forward strand.
TCAGGAACGCGGCCTGGATGAGCTGGACGAGGTGGAGATGTTCAAGAAGCTGCGTGCCATGCTGGCCGCCGCCTATGACGACTTCGTCCATTCCACGCCAGCACAGGAAAAGGTTTTCAAGGTGTTCCAGGATGCCCACGGCAAGTCGGTATCGCTGGAGATGCTGCGCATGTCCCTGCCGGCCAAGGCTTGAGCCTGCCCTTTTGGAGAACACCATGCATATCGTCGTCTGTATCAAGCAAGTACCCGACAGCGCCCAGATCCGCGTACATCCGGTCACAAACACCATCATGCGCCCAGGTGTGCCCGGCATCATCAACCCCTACGACTTGTTTTCGCTGGA
>NZ_BADI01000459.1:0-2915 GCF_000333555.1 Herbaspirillum sp. B65
GGCCGTCCGCACATCGTGGACATGGTCAAGAACAACGAGATCGCCCTGGTGGTCAATACCGTGGAAGAAAAGCGCAACGCCATTGCCGACTCCGGAGCGATCCGTACCTCGGCCCTGGCCGCCCGCGTGACCACCTTCACCACCATTGCCGGTGCCGAAGCGGCGGTGGAAGGGATGCGCCATCTGGAGGCCTTGGACGTCTACGATTTACAAGGCCTGCATAAAGCTATACACTAAACCCACAACACGTTACTTTTGTCGGCTTTAGTTGACGCCGACAAGCAAAGAGGGCATCTGAGCAATCGATGCCCTCTCTGACTTTTGGACGACACCCTGCGGCCACAACATGTTCCAATGTTGCAGGGCAGATCCGTCCGGGGACGCTAAGGACATGACGCCACCATGCCACCACCGGCAGCCGTGTGGCGTCATGTCCTTAGCGGCTCTGAGTCAGGAGCGCGTGTTGTTGAAGAGCTGACGGAATCCTGCAGCAACGGTCCGAGCACCAGCCCGATTGTTCCCGTAAAGACGACGCTTGTCCGCCACTGCGGCGGCGCGGGTGTCCTTTTGCGTATCAATCGGCTGGCGGCCCTTGGAGGCGTCATTCCGTGTAACCCTAACCTTGAGCAAGAGACTTATGAGCACAGTTCCCCTTACCAAGCGTGGCGCAGAACTTCTGAAGGAAGAATTGCACCGTTTGAAAACCAAAGACCGCCCGGAAGTCATCAATGCGATCGCCGAAGCGCGTGCGCAGGGAGACTTGTCCGAAAACGCCGAATATGAATCGGCCAAGGAGCGTCAGGCCTTCATCGAAGGTCGCATCGCCGACCTGGAAGGCAAGCTGGGCGCGGCCCAGATCGTCGATCCGGCCGAACTGAACGCGGAAGGTCGCGTGGTCTTTGCCTCCACCGTGGACCTGGAAAACCTGGACAGCGGCGAGAAGGTAACCTACCAGATCGTGGGCTTGGACGAAGCCGACATCAAGGAATCCAAGGTCTCGGTGACTTCGCCCATCGCTCGTGCCCTGATCGGCAAGAGCGCCGGTGACGTGGTGGCGGTGGAAGCGCCGTCGGGCCTGAAGGAATACGAAATCCTGGAAGTGCGCTACGTCTGAGGTAGCACCAAGCTGTCCGCCCGCGCCTGAAGCGGGGCGGACGCTGCGGCGCACTGGCCGCAACTCCGACGAGCCGGAAATGAAAATGCCCGCATCAGCGGGCATTCTGTTTTTTTGAGCCGTAGCCCGGTGGCGGCGATCAGCCTGCGCTCTTCTTGGTGCTGCGCTGGCGCGGCTTGGCTTTCTTGACCAGGCCACCAGCGGTGATACGCTCGTTGCCCTTGAGCATGACCTTGCTCACCGAGGGGCGCTTGGTGGCGTGCGACTTGACGATGGTCACTTCGCGCAGGCCGCCCTTGGCGCCAGCGGCAGCTTTCTTGCCTTCTTCCTTCTGCGGGCGATACAGCACCAGCAGCTTGCCGATATGCTGCACCGGCGCGGCCTTGAGTTCGGTACAGATGGTTTCGTAGATCGCGATACGGGCTTCGCGATCATCGCCGAAGACGCGGACCTTGATCAGGCCGTGGGCGTTCAAGCTCTTGTCGATTTCCTTCATCACGGATTCGGACAGGCCACCTTCGCCAACCATCACGACGGGGTTCAAGGCATGGGCCTGGGCGCGCAGTTCGCTGCGCTCGGCGGGAGTCAAATTCAACATGGGAGTGCGGGTTCGGGACGAGGTCTCGGCGGCGCCAAGTTGTCCCTCAATGAGATAAACCAGTATTCTACGCGAATGGCAAAGAACAAACTGAACAAAAACTGGTTACACGACCATATCAACGATCCTTATGTGAAGCTGGCACAAAAGGAGGGTTTCGTGCGCGCGCCGCCTTACAACTGAAGGAAATCGACGAGGAAGAGCGGCTCATCAAGCCCGGTCAGGTGATCGTCGACCTCGGTTGTACCCCCCGCAGCTGGTGCCAGTACGTGCGAACCAAGCTGGGCGGGCGCCGAGGGCGCGGCATCCAGGGACCATCATCGGGCTTGATATCCTGCCGATGGACCCGATTGCCGACGTTCACTACATCCAGGGCGACTTCCGCGAAGACGAGCCGGTGCGCCAGCTGGAAGCCGTGCTGGACGGCCGCAAGGCCGATCTGGTGCTGTCGGACATGGCGCCCAACCTGTCGGGCGTGGCCATTGCCGACGCCGCGCGGGTGGAGTACTTGATCGATCTGGCCATCGAATTTGCGCAACAGCACATGAAACCTGGCGGCGCTTTGCTGGTCAAGTGTTTCAACGGCACCGGCTACAACGAACTGGTGCATAAATTCCGGGCCGAGTTCAAGACGGTGATGTCCAAGAAGCCCAAGGCCAGTCGCGACAAATCATCCGAAATCTTTCTGCTGGGGAAAATCCTGAAGAATCCGCGCAGCTAATTCGGCTAAAGTTGACGCAGAACCGGTACAGCACCGTCAATCAGGCGCAAAATCTACCGAAAACCGCGCGATTTAGTGAATTTTCCTGCCTTGTTTTGCCTGATTTCAGCCTTATATCGATTTTTGGGCATCGTCCGATTGCCTGATCCGTAAAAAGGAATGCCTGAACGACCAGCGCCAAAGCTGATGTCGAGATGGCAACTGAGTACGCCAGTGGCAGCAATGGTTGGCTTTTGTGCGTTGCGCGACGGCACGGCAGGGCAGGGCGGACGGCGGTTTTACATGTAAGAGTGGTTGAATCCGGGTAAAATCGGACAATACAAAGGCAACGTGGCGCCCAGGCGTCGGAGGAGTTCCAGTGAACAATATGTTTTCCAAGGCTGCCATCTGGGTAGTCATCGCGCTCGTGCTGTTTATGGTGTTCAAACAGTTCGACAGCCGCAGCATGGCGACCAATGCCAAGCCGATCGCGTATTCGGACT
>NZ_BADI01000458.1:0-7825 GCF_000333555.1 Herbaspirillum sp. B65
TACTGCCCGTAAGGGTCCGCTTCGGCCGCTTTGGCCTTTCCCTACCTTAAGGCGTCATCATGTCCGCAATTGATAACAAGCATCTGATTGAAATCGTCTCCGTCCAAGAATCCTCCGGCGTCAGCCGCAAGACCGGCAATCCCTGGAAGATGTACCGCGCTCAATGCGTCGTCACTGGCGGCGATAACGGCGCGAAGGTTGGCGAACTGCTGTTGCCTGATTCGCTGAAGGACACGACGCCCGGTAAGTACCTCGCTGAATTCCAACTCGATGTGAGCTTCGCCAGGGCGATACGCAGGTCGGTCTCATCCTTGACCGAATGCACCATCACGCCCAGGATCTTGCCGTAGATGCGCAATTGTTCATATCCGCCGATACGGTAGCCGTCGGTGGTAATCAGGGCCAGCTTGCCGGAACCGTGGCGCATCACGCAGCGTGCGGCCAGCTTGGCCGTGGTGGTGGTCTTGCCCACGCCAGTGGGTCCGACCAGGGCGAAGACGCCGCCGTTTTCCAGCAACTCGTTTTCGTTGGCCAAGGTATTGAGGTTGCGGGCCAGCACCGACTTGACCCAGAACATGATGTCCTGCGACTTGGAATTGGCGGGCAGGTTTTCGGTGATCAGGCGCGACAGGCTGGCCGAGAAACCGGCTGCCAGCATTTCCTTCAGGACGATGCCCTTCAGGGGTTCGCGCTTTTGCGTGCCGCCCCAGGAAATCTCGGCCAGCTGGGTTTCCAGCACGCCGCGCATGGAGCGGATTTCACTCATGACTTCGGACAGGATTTCGTCATAGTCCTTGCCATCGAATTCGGGCAGGGCCGAACGCGGGCGCTGATCCGCTTGACCCGACTCATGGGCTGCGCCGGAGGCCGGACGGGCCGCCTGCTCTGCGCGGCGGCTGCGCCAGACGCGGGCGTCGCCGGTAGCGGCCGGTTCTGCCGCACGGGCCGGGGCACGACCTTGGGCCGGCTGATCCAGCAAGGGCGCATTCTCGGCACGCGCTGCGCGCATCGGCTGCTGTGCCACTGGCGAGGATAGCAAGGCGGGACGCTTGGGCTGCTGGGCCGCAGGCTGGCCGGACTGCTGCTGCAAGGATGCCGCCGGTGGGCGAGCATTGGGGTCGCGCGTCCCAGTGGGGGCCACCAGGGTGGTCATGTCCTCATTGGCCATGGCCAGGATCTCCACCCCGTCAGGAATATTGCGGTTGGAGAGAATGACGGCATCCGGCCCAAGCGCCTCGCGAACCTGGCGCCAGGCCTCGCGAGAAGAATTGGCGATAAATTTCTTGACGTTCATGCTTGCCCTCCAACTAGGCTGGTAACTTTAATCGTTTTTGACTCGGGTACTTCAGCGTGCGAGAGCACACGCAACTGTGGCAAGGCGCGGCGCAAGAAGCGCGCCAGCAAGGTACGCAGCGGCGCTCCCACCAGCAGTACCGGGGCAAAGCCCATCTGCTCCTGGCGCTGCGCCGCCATCTCGGTCTGCTGCACCAGCGAATCGGCCAGGCCCGGCTCGATGCCGCCACTGTCGCCGCTGGCTTGCAGTGCCTGCATGAGCAGGCGTTCGAGCTTGGAGTCGAGGGCCATGACGGCCAGCTCGCTCTCGCCCGGGAAAATCTGTTGCACGATGGCCCGGCCCAGTGCGATGCGCACGATCGCCGTCAGATCGGTGGGGTCCTGGATGCGTGCCGCGTGCTCGGCCAAGGTTTCGATGATAGTGCGCATATCGCGAATATGCACGCCTTCGGCCAAGAGGTTCTGCAATACCTTCTGCAGAGTACCCAGCGGCAGCATCTTGGGCACCAGGTCTTCCACCAGCTTGGGCGCTTCCTTGCCCAGGTGGTCCAGCAGGCTCTGCACTTCCTGGCGGCCCAGCAGCTCGGCGGCATGGGTGGTGATGAGGTGGTTCAGGTGGGTGGCCACCACGGTACCGGCATCGACCACGGTATAGCCCATGGTGGAAGCCTGTTCGCGCAGGCTGTTGTCGATCCACACGGCCGGCAGGCCGAAGGCCGGGTCGGAAGTCATCATGCCGGGCAAGGGACCGGTCACCATGCCGGGGTTGATGGCCAGGTACTGCCCGGCATGGGCCTCGCCATTGCCCACCTCCACCCCTTTCAAGGTAATGCGGTAGGCCGAGGGTTTCAATTCCAGGTTGTCGCGGATATGGATGGGGGGCGAGAGGAAGCCCACTTCTTGGGCAAACTTCTTGCGGATGCCCTTGATGCGCTTGAGCAGTTCGCCGCCCTGCCCCTTGTCCACCAGCGGGATGAGGCGGTAACCCACTTCCAGCCCCAGGGTATCGACCGGCATGACGTCGCTCCAGGTCGCCTCCTCGCCTTCGGCAGGCGCAGCGGCCGAGGCGGTGGCCTGCGGTGCGGCGGCCGCCGCTTCGGCCTTGGTTTTTTCGACCCGCTTGCCGATGGCATAGGCGCCGCCGCCCATGGCCGCAGCCAGCAGGATGAAGGCGATATGCGGCATCCCCGGGATCAGGCCCATGCCGCCGATGATGACGGCGGTAATGTAGAGCACTTCGGGCTTGGCGAAGAGCTGGTTGATGAGCTGTCCGCCCACGTCCTGGTCGTTGGCCACGCGCGAGACCACCACACCGGCGGCCGTGGAGATGATCAGCGAAGGAATCTGCGCCACCAGGCCATCACCGATGGCCAGCAGGGTGTAGTTCTTCAAAGCCGCATCGAAGGCCAGGTCGTGCTGCACCATGCCCACCACCAGGCCGCCGACGATGTTGACCACGGTCACGATGATGCCGGCCACGGCGTCGCCGCGCACGTACTTGGAGGCACCATCCATGGCACCGTAGAACTCCGACTCCTGCGCCACTTCCTTGCGGCGGGCGCGGGCTTCGGGCTCACCGATCAAGCCGGCGTTGAGGTCGGCGTCGATGGCCATCTGCTTACCGGGCATGGCGTCCAGGGTGAAGCGTGCGCCCACTTCGGCAATACGGCCGGCACCCTTGGTCACCACCATGAAGTTGATGATGGTCAAAATCACGAACACCACGATACCGACGGTGTAGTTGCCGCCGATGAGGAAGTGGCCGAAGGCCTCGATCACCTTGCCGGCGGCGTCCGGCCCGGTGTGACCTTCGGTCAGCACCACCCGGGTGGAGGCCACGTTGAGCGACAGGCGCAACATGGTCGACACCAGCAGCACGGCCGGGAAGGCGATGAAGTCCAGCGGCTTGACCGTGTAGAGCGCGGTCATGAGCACAATCACCGAGAGCGAGATGTTGAAGCTGAACAGCAGATCCAGCATGAAGGCCGGCAGCGGCAGCACCATCATCGCCAGCATCATGACGATGAGGATCGGGGCCGCCAGTGCCCTGCCGCTCTTGACCGGCACCCAGGCCGGGATTTTCATGGTATTGAGTTTGGTCGCCATCGTTACTGCCTGCTTCTATTCTTGGCCCCGCGGGGTTTCTTGGGCGCGGTGGCCGGATCGAGTTCCTTGGGCACGTTCAGTTCGGTGGGCTCCACCGGGCGGTTGCCGCCGAACTTGCCATAGGTGCGCAACTGGAACACATAGGCCAGCACTTCAGCCACGGCCGTGTAGAGCGCTTCGGGAATTTCGTCGCCGATTTCGGTATGGGTGTGCAGCGCACGCGCCAGGGGCGGAGCCTCCAACAGCGGCACCTTGTGCTCGCGCGCCAGTTCGCGGATCTTGGCGGCGATGTCGTCGGCGCCCTTGGCCACCACCTTGGGTGCGCCCATCTTGCCTTCGGTATATTTCAGTGCCACTGCATAGTGGGTCGGGTTGGTCACCACCACATCGGCGGTAGGCACTTCGGCCATCATGCGACGGCGCGCCATGGCGCGCTGCATCGCGCGGATCTTGCCCTTGATGTGGGGGTCGCCTTCGGATTCCTTGTGTTCCTGCTTGACCTCTTCGCGCGTCATGCGCAGCTTGCGGCCGTAGTTCCAGATCTGGTAAGGCACGTCCAACGCAGCAATCAACACCAGCGCCGACACAATGGTGATGAAGCTCACCCACAGCAGATAGGCCGAATGCGCCCCTGCCGTCTTGAGCGACTCCACGCCCAGCCCCATGACGGCGTCGAGCTGACCACGAATGGCCACCCAGGCCACGATCCCCACCAGCAAGGTCTTCAATACCGCCTTGCCCAACTCGACCAAGGAATTGATCGAAAACATGTTGGCAAAGCCGCTGATGGGATTGAGTTTGCCGAACTTGGGCGCCAATGACTGCACGTTGAACAGCCAGCCCCCCAGCATCAGCGGCGCAGCCATGGCAGCCAGGGTCATCAGGAAGGCCAAGGGAATGAGGGCAACGGCCACATCGATGAGGTGAGCGCTCAACATGTTGAACATGACCACCGGATCGAAGGCTGCGGCCCGCTCGAAGCTCATCGTCGCGACCAGGATACGGTCCAGGCTGGTCACCACCGGACCACTGAAGAGCCAGACACAGCTACCGCCCACCAGCAGCATCAAGGTCGTGGCCAATTCGCGCGAACGCGGCACATCACCCTGCTCACGGGCACGCTCGATGCGTTTGCCCGTGGCGGGTTCGGTCCGCTCCATATCGCTGTCTTCGGCCATCCGCCTTATCCCCCCTGCTAAACCGCTGTCCGTCCTGCGTCGCGTGCGCTGGACGGATTTATAGAACAATAGGCTAGGATTATTGGCGAGCGGGCGCCTGGATCATCAGGGGAATAACGGTGAAAACGTCCCGCATTTCGGACTAGGCAAAATCGCAAGGCTCTGCCTGTGGCAGCACGATGCGTATCGAATCCGGCATCGACGACGAAAAGTCAAGCGCGATGGCACACTCCCGCCGATTTCAGGGCGCAATTACCGCCGCCGCGTAGCATTTGAGACACAAAAACAAAACGCCCCGGACTTGCCATCAAGGCAACATCCGAAGCGTTTCCTGGGCGCTGGCCACCGAACTCAGAAGCCCAGGCTTTCCAGCAAATCATCTACCTGACCCTGGTTGGCAATGACATCCTTGCCGGCCGGATCAATCTGCGGGCCGTTGAGCAAACCGCTATCTTCGCGCTTGGTCTCGGAAGGCGAATAATCGACCAGCAACTGCACCAGTTGCGACTCCAGGTCATGGGCCAGCTTGGTGACGCGCTTGATGACCTGGCCGGTCAGGTCTTGGAAGTCCTGGGCCATCATGATGTCCAGCAATTGCTGCTTGGTCACGCTGCTGTCTTCGCCGGCCTGGGCCAGGAAGGCCGAGGTCTTGGCGGCCAGCGCGCGATAGTCGGCTTCGGAGAAGCTGCCGGCGCTGGCAGCATCCCACTGCGCCTTGAGTTCGCTGGCGCCGTCATGGATGCGCTCCTGCAGAGGGCTGGCCAGCTCAGTGGCATTGAGCACGCGCTGGGCGGCTTGCTCGGTCATGCGGGCCACGTATTCGAGACGGTCACGGGCGTCCGGCATATCGCTGGCGGCTTTTTCCAGCAGGCGATCAAAACCCAGTCCGCGCAAGCTGTCGTGCAGGTTGCGCGTCATGTGGCCGATGCGCACCAGCACTTCTTCGCTCACGCCGGTGCCCTCGGCCGATGAAGTACGGGCGGGATTGGGAGCGCTATCCACCTCAGCCACCTGCGGCCATCTTTTCGAAGATCTTGCCCAGCTTCTCATCCAGCGTCGCTGCAGTGAAGGGCTTGACGACATAGCCGTTGGCACCGGCCTGGGCGGCCGCCACGATGTTTTCCTTCTTGGCCTCGGCGGTGACCATCAGCACCGGCAACTTGGAGAGGGCCGGATCCTTGCGGATTTCCTGCAGCATGGTCAGACCATCCATGTTGGGCATGTTCCAGTCGGAGACGACAAAGTCGAACTGGTCGCTGCGCAGCTTTTGCAAGGCCTGCACACCATCTTCGGCCTCATCCACGTTGGTGTAGCCCAACTCCTTGAGCAGATTGCGCACAATGCGGCGCATGGTCGAGAAATCATCGACAACTAAGAACTTGGTATTGGGACCCGACATGCTAAGACTCCATCTGAACAATTGAATTCTTGGTTATCGGCAAGGGCACTGCGCAACTTGAACCGATAACCTCTACTTACCCCAAGTAAGGGCCCATCAGCCCATACTTCCTCTTATTGCAACGCATTGTAGTGCAGCAAAACAAAACTGGCAGAACAATAAGCGCTCAACGCCACATCACACGCGCAGAGCACGACTTCCGTGTTCTGCCAGCCACGCCAGCACCCTGCCCGGCATGGCTTGCAGCGACAGAACCTCATGGGCTGCACCCACGGCAATGGCTTCGCGCGGCATCCCGAAGACCACGCAGGAAGCTTCATCCTGGGCAAAGTTGTAGGCGCCGGCATTGCGCATTTCCAACATTCCCTGGGCGCCATCCTTGCCCATACCGGTCAGGATCACGCCCACGGCGTTCTTGCCGGCGCAGGTGGCGGCCGATTGGAACAGCACATCCACCGACGGACGGTGACGGTTCACCGGTGGCCCCTGGTCGAGCTGGGTCATGTAGTTGGCGCCGCTGCGCACCAGTTTCAGGTGCGAGTGGCCGGGAGCGATATAGGCGTGGCCGGGCAATACGCGTTCGTTGCCAGCCGACTCCACCACCGAGATCTTGCACAGGTTGTTGAGACGCTGGGCAAAGGAGCGGGTAAAGCCTTCCGGCATGTGCTGGGTAATCAGGATGCCCGGGCAATCCGACGGCATACGAATCAGGAATTCCTTGATGGCCTCGGTGCCACCGGTAGAGGCACCGATGATGATCAGTTTTTCACTACTGGTGAGCGGATTGCGGATCTGCGGCAACACTTCACCAGAGGAGGCCGCCTGCTCGGCCGAGCGCGACGGACGGGCGCGCACGCGCGCCTTGGCGGCAGCACGGATCTTGTCGGCGATCATGTCGGCATATTCCTGCATACCGCTCTGTATCGAGATCTTGGGCTTGGTCACGAAGTCGATGGCACCCAGTTCCAGGGCGCGCAACGTGATTTCAGAGCCACGCTCGGTCAGAGAAGACACCATCACCACCGGCATGGGGCGCAGGCGCATGAGCTTTTCCAGGAAATCCAGGCCATCCATGCGCGGCATTTCCACGTCCAGCGTCAGCACGTCCGGATTGGTCTGCTTGATCAGCTCGCGCGCAATGATGGGATCGGGAGCCACACCCACCACTTCCATGTCGGGCTGGCTGCCGATGATTTCACGCATGACGCTCCGGATCAGCGCCGAATCATCCACGATAAGAACTTTAATTTTCATCACTCAATCACTCAAATTTCGGTATTGCCCTGATAAGCCCTTCTGCCCTGCCCACCAACTCAGAACAGATCCACCTCGCCACCCACTGGCTTGGTGACCAGCTTGCTGGCGTAGGCTTTTTCGCGATCCACCAGGGTGTTGTTGTGCATTTGCTTCAATTTCTTCACCAGCACCTTGCCGGTGCGCGGGAAAAAGTAGACCTTGCGCGGATAGATGTCGTTGAGGTCTTCGGCCACCACCCGGATGTTTTCTGCCTTCAGGTAGCGCCGCACGAATTCGGCATTGCGCTCTCCCACGTTGATGGCGGAGAAGCCGCGCAGCACGTTGCCCCCGCCGAATACCTTGGCCTCCAGGTTTTCGCGCCGGGCGCCGGACTTGAGCACGTCGTTGATCAGCACTTCCATGGCATAGGTGCCGTAGCGCGCCGAAGCCGAAATCGGGCTGCCGTCATCACCGCCACCATCAGGCAGCATGAAGTGGTTCATACCGCCGATGCCGGAGAACGCGTCGCGGATGCAGGCCGAGACGCAGGAACCGAGGACGGTGACGATCATCATGTCCTTGGTCGTGAAATAGTATTCACCCCGCAGGATCT
>NZ_BADI01000457.1:0-9682 GCF_000333555.1 Herbaspirillum sp. B65
AAGAAACCGTCACATCGATGAGTTGACCCGGCTGGGCGAAGGCCGGCAGGGTCGCCGTGACCATGGCCGCCGCCACGTTCTTCAACTGCATGTTGCTGCTGGTGCCGGTGGGCACGTTCACGCCCAACTGCTGCAACATGCTGATGACGCTTTGCACGGTGAAAGGGGTCTGGGTGGTCTGGTCACCACTGCCATCGAGACCCACCACCAGGCCGTAACCGACCAGCTGGTTCTGCCGCACGCCCTGGATGCTGGCCAGGTCCTTGAGCCGCTCGGCGTTGGCCGGCACGGCAGCGGCCAGGCACAAGGCTGCCACGGCAGCCGCCGAGAGCAGCTTGCCGCCCATCCTGATCATATCCATGGAGAAAAATCCTTTCCGGGTCATTGCACTACTCCACATCAGAAAGGAGAAACGCTGAAGAAGAATCGGCCCAGCGAAGACATGAAGTCAGCCATGTCCACCCGGGTGTTGGTACGGTATTCCACCTTGGCATCCGCCACCAGGGTGGAGGAAACGGTATTTCCGGTCTGGATGTTGTCGGGGCTGACGGTACCGGAGAAGCGCACGTATTCCACGCCCTTGTCCAGCGCCACCTGCTTTTCACCCGAGACCACCAGGTTGCCATTGGGCAGCACTTCCACCACGGTCACGCCGATGGTGCCGGTGAAGGTGTTGCTGGAGGTGGTGGCGCCCTTGTCGTCGAACTTGGCCGAGGAACTGCCATTGGCCGACAGTTCCTTGATCGAGGTACCGAAGATGGTCGGTGCCGGCGAGGCCACGGCACCGGTCTTGCTGGCCGAGCTGGCGGCCGACTTGCCGGCACTGGTCTTCTCGTTGATGACGATGGTCAGGGTGTCGCCCACCAGGCGTGCACGACGGTCTTCCAGCAACGGGCGATAGACCGCCGACTGGAAGATCGCACCCGAGGTCGGCGGGGCATAGGAAGCCGGCTGCGGACGCGCCGTCTTGGGACCGGTCACGATGCTGTCGGGCACGGTGGTGCAACCGGTGACAGCCAATACCCCCGCGATGGTGGCCAATTTCAGCGTGTTCTTCATCTCTGCCTCGTCCTTTCTCTGCTACCCACTACCTTGGTTCATGAAACCACATCCCTGCCCTGCTGCCTGTGCTGCTATCGCGCCAAGGCGCTACTGCCTTACAGCTGCGAAATCTTGGCCAGCATCTGGTCGGAAGTGGTGATGGCCTTGCTGTTGATTTCGTAGGCGCGCTGGGTCTGGATCATGTTGACCAGTTCTTCCACCACGTTGACGTTGGAGGTTTCCACGTAACCCTGCCACAGCGCGCCGGCACCGTTGGTGCCCGGGGTGTTGGGGTTGGGTGTGCCGGAGGCGGCGGTTTCCACGTACAGGTTTTCGCCACGGCTTTCCAGGCCAGCCGGGTTGATGAAGGTAGCGACCTGGATCGTACCGATCTGGGTGGTGGCAGTCGATCCCGCCTGCATGATCGAGACCGTACCATCACGGCCCACACTCAGTTTGGTGGTATTGAGCGGCACGGTGATCGGCGGCTGCAAGGTGTAGCCGCTGGAGGTCACCAGTTGGCCCTGGTTGTCGGTCTGGAAGGAACCGTCGCGGGTATAGGCGGTGGTGCCGTCCGGCAGCAGGATCTGGAAGAAACCATTGCCCTGGATCGCCAGATCCTTGTCATTGTTGGTCTGGTTGACGTTGCCTTGGGTGAAGATGCGTTCGGTCGCCACCGGGCGCACGCCGGTACCGATCTGCAGGCCCGAGGGCAATTGCGTCTGCTGCGAGGACTGGGCGCCGGGTTGGCGCACGGTCTGGTACAGCAGGTCTTCGAAGACGGCGCGCGAACGCTTGAAACCGTTGGTGCTGACGTTGGCCAGGTTGTTGGAGATCACGTCCAGTTGCGTCTGTTGCGCATCCAGGCCGGTCTTGGAAATCCACAGGGAACGAATCATTTGTTTCTCCGGTAATCAGCGCTTGCGCTGCGGGTGCATCGGTTGTTCAGGTGCGTGAGCAAGTGCTTGGGCAGCATCAGGACAGCGACAGGATCGACGTCGCCTTGGACGCATCGCCTTCGGCAGTCTGGATCACCTTCATGTTCATCTCGAACTGGCGCGACAGGTTGATCATGTTAACCATCGCCTCCACCACGTTGACGTTACTGCCTTCCAGCGCCCCGCTGGCCAGGCGAACATTGGCGTCGGGCTGGGCCGCACCGGTGATGGTGCGAAACAGGCCATCGTCACCGCGCTGCAGGTTTTTCTCATCCGGGTTGACCAGCTTGATGCGACCCAGCACGTTGACCGCGTTGGGAATGCCGTTGGTCGGAATCGACGACACCGTGCCATCGGCCGCAATGGCCACCGTGGTGTCGGGCGGAATGGTAATCGGGCCACCGTCGCCCTGCACGGACTGGCCGTTCTGAGTCTGCAGGATGCCGTTCTCGTTGATCTTGAAGCTGCCGTTGCGGGTGTAGGCTTCGCCGCCATCGGCGGTCTGCACCGCGATCCAGCCACGGCCCTGCACCGCCACGTCCAGTGCGCGCCCGGTATCCTGGATCGGCCCCTGGGAAAAATCGCTACCCGCTGTGGAATCGACCACGAAGGCACGCGTCGGCAAGCCTTCCCCCACTACCGGCGCCGAACGGAAGGTATTCAATTGGGCGCGAAAACCCGTAGTCGTAGCATTAGCCAGATTGTTGCTGGCGCTGGCTTGTTGCTCAAGCGTGTGCTTGGCGCCCGACATCGCTGTATAGACCAGACGATCCATAAAACCCCTTTGATGTGGCGCCAACCCCCGGCGCCACCGATTGAAACCGGCCACCGGCGACGCCGGCAGCCTTGCTACATGCGACTGCTATCAGCGCAGGCTGACCAGAGTCTGCAGCACGGTGTCCTGCACCTTGATGGTCTGCGAGTTGGCCTGGTAGACGCGCTGGGCCACGATCATGTTGACCAGCTCGGCAGTCAGGTCGACGTTGGAGTCTTCCACCGCACGCGCCTGCAGGGTACCAAAGGTACCGGTGCTAGGCTTACCCACCAGCGGACTGCCAGCCGCACCGGTAGCCTGGTACAGGTTGTTGCCAAGTGGCTGCAGGCCGTTGGGATTGGCGAAGTTGACCAGCACCACGTTGCCCAGGTTCTTGGTCTGCTGGTTGCTGTTAGAACCAACGATGGTGCCATCCTTGTCGATCGAGAAACTCGACAGCGTGCCCGGGGGCATACCGTTCTGGTTCTGAGCCAGGTTCACGAAGGCCGAACCGGTCTGGGTCGTACCGGCATAGTTCAAAGCGATGGTGCTGGCGAAGTTGCCGCCACCGGCTGCAATGTTGGCATTGGGGCCAGTCGAGGTGAGGTCGATGGTCATGGAGCCACCACTGACCAGCGCACCGGTCGAATTGAAGGTCATCGAACCCAGCTTCAGCGGCGTGGTGCCGCCCGAGGTAGTCACCAGGGTGTTGCTGCCGACCTTGGCGTACACGTCCCAGGTCGTGGTGGGTGGGGTCACCGCCGTATTGGGCGGGTTCTTGACGTAGTAGGTCTGCACGCTATAGGGATTGCCCAGGCTGTCGTAAATCGTGACGCCGGTCGAATTGGTATAGGTGGTCGGATCGTTGGCGTTGAAGACCGTGGTGGTCGGAATATTGGGCGAGCGCGAATCCAGATTGACCTTGGTATTGATGGTGGTGGTGGTGGTGGCAGGAATCGAGGAGGTATCGATCTGCAGCGCCACCGGGTCACCGCCCGAGGCGCCGGCAGCCCAGCCCATCAGGTAGGCGCCATTCATGCTGGGATTGACGATGTAGCCGTTCTTGTCCAGCTGGAACTGGCCATTGCGGCCATACATCGGCGATTGGTTGGTCAGGGAAGACGACACCTGGAAGAAACCGTCACCATTGATGGCGATATCCAGCGGGTTATTGGACGAGGTGATATTGCCTTGAGTGAATTGTTGCGACACATCGGCCACGGTCACACCGATGCCCACCGGCGAGTTGCCGGAACGGTTCATGGAATTGGCGTACATGTCGGCAAACTGGGTCTGCGACTGCTTGAAACCCACCGTGCTGGCGTTGGCCACGTTATTACCGATGACGTCCAGGCTCTTGGCTGCACCGTTGAGCCCGCTCAGGCCTTGTTGAAAACTCATGAGATACCCCCTTGTTGCGACAGATGTCGGTAATAACGATTAAAGAATCTGCACCACGTCGGTCGGCTTGATGGTGCCGACGTTGGTGACATTGAGCTTGACGCCGTCCGCGGCCGTCGAGACGCTGGAGACGGTGCCGAAAGACAGCGCCGTGGCCGCCACTGCGGTGCCATTGTTGGAGGCGCTGACGGTGAAGGTGTACTTGCCATCGGGAGCCTTGCCACCCGAGTCGTTGCTGCCGTCCCAGATCACCGGGACGGCACCTGCTGCCTGGGTACCGAGATCGGTGGTGTGCACCACGGCGCCGGTGGCGTCCTTGATGGTGACGATCACCGAAGACGCCGTGCCGGACAGGTTCACACCCAGCACCGCCTTCTGGCTGGTGACGTCGTTGCCGTTGGCATCCTTGCTGGTATCGGTCATCAACTGGATGTTGTTGCCCGGTGCCAGCACGCTGTGGCCGATCATGTTGGCCGTGGACAGCGCTTGCGAGGAATTGATGCTGCTCATCAGCGTGGACAGCGAGTTGTTCAACTGGCTGATGCCCGAGACCGTCGACAACTGGGCCATCTGGCTGGTCAGTTGCGAGTTGTCCATCGGGTTGCTGGGATCCTGGTTCTTCATCTGCGCAATCAGCAGCGTCAGGAAGCGGTTCTGGATCGCATCCGGGCTGTTGTTGTCGAGGCTGGAAGAACTGCTGGTACTGGAAGTGCTGCTCGCACCGTTCATTGCGCTGAGCAGGTCATTGGAGACGATGGCCATGGTGGGAATCCTGTTTATTGTCCGATGGTAAGGGTCTTGACCAGCATGGCCTTGGCCGTATTCATCGTTTCCACGTTGGTCTGGTAGGAACGGGAAGCCGAGATCATGTTGACCATTTCCTCGACCGGATTGACGTTGGGCATGGCCACATAGCCATTGCCATCGGCCAGCGGGTGCTTGGGGTCGTAGACCAGCTTGGGCGGTGCCTGGTCCTCGACCACGGCGGCCACCTTCACGCCGCTATCCTTGACGTCACCCACCGGAATGGCCTGGAACACCACCTGCTTGGCCTTGTAGGGCGTACCGTCGGGGCTGGTGGCGCTGTCGGCGTTGGCGATGTTGCTGGCCGTGGCATTAAGACGTTGAGCCTGGGCGCTCATGGCCGAACCGGCCACATTGAAGATATTGGAAAGGGACATGGTTTATCAACCCGGTTGGATGGCGTTCATCATGGCCTTGATCTGGCCGTTCACGGCGGTGACGCCGGCTTCATAGCGAATACCGTTGTCGACGAATTCATTGCGTTCCACATCCAGATCGACCGTGTTGCCGTCCACACTGCCCTGTGCCGGCGTGCGGTACTGCAAGGCAGTACCGCCGATGCTGCCCGGACCGTTGTCGGGCGCAGTGCCGGCCACGTGGGCCGCCGAGGTACGCTCCAGTTGCAGCGGCGGCATGGCGCTGGTCTTGTTGTCCAGCGCGTTCTTGAGCGCATCGGCAAAATTGACGTCACGCGCCTTGTAGTTGGGCGTATCCGCGTTGGCGATATTGGATGCCAGCACCTGCTGGCGCTGGGCCCGCAGGTTCAGCGCCATCTCGTTAAAACGGAAGTAGTCGTCGAGCTTAGAGACCATCAGGTCCTCCGGAAAAACCGGCGCCGCACCGCCCCTGCCTGGGCAGGTCGCGCACTGCGCCGATGATGGAATTACGTAGGCTTGATCATACGTTTGCCCTGCGCAACCTAAGGGGCGATAAAGAGAGAAAAGCCTCCCCTGTTTGCGCTTTTGACCTCGCGCGCGCGAAGTAACATGGCTGCCAAGATTCGCTGTGCCCTCACCGGCAAGTTGCACAAAATGAAACACCTTCTCCGCGCCCTGCGCCCCACCCTGGCCGCCCTGCTCCTGCTGTGCGGCAGCCTGGGCCAGTTCGCGCCTGCCCTGGCGCAAAACGACCCCAACACCCCGCAAAAGCAGGACTTGCAAGTCGTGCAACAGGTTGCCGAGCAATTCCTGAAAAGCCAGACTTCCGGCTTGCCCGGCAGCGTCACCGTCACCATCGATCCCGCCGATCCGCGTCTGACCCTGGCCAGTTGCCTGGAACCGCAAGCCTTCATGCCCAATGGCGGACGCCTGTTCGGGCGCACCACGGTGGGCGTCAAGTGCATCGCCCCTTCGCCTTGGACCATTTACCTGCGCGCCAATGTACAAGTGATCTCGGACTACTTGGTGGCGGCCGTGCCCCTGGCCCAAGGCCAGACCATCAGCGCCAGCGACATCACCCGTATCCGCGGCGACATGTCAGCCCTGCCCAGCGGTGTGCTGACCGAAGAGTCGCAGGTCATCGGGCGCGTGGCCAACATGTCCCTGCGCGCCGGCACCCCGCTGCGCATGGATGCCATCCGCAACCAACGGGTGGTGCAGCAAGGCCAGGCGGTACGGGTCGTCTCCAATGGTCCGGGCTTCCAGATTTCTACCGAGGCACGCGCCCTGACCAATGCCAACGAGGGCCAGATGGCCCAGGCCCGCACGGCGGCCGGCCAGGTGGTCAGCGGCATTGCCAAGGCTGGCGGGATCCTGGAAATCAATTATTGAGCTGGCTGATGCCGCTTGGCCATTGATATGAAGTAATTTTCCGGGCCGGGCGGTACGGAGCCACTCCCGAACGGCCTACCAGGGAAGATGTGAAGAAAATTTCCGGCATTTCTTCATTTTGCGGCCCAGGATGTTAAAGTTTGCTCAGAATTGGTCGATAATCCATACGACAGGCGGGTGCAAAGCGCCCCCACCCTACAAGGACTACTGCCGTGAACGTTAACGACGCCCTCAAATCCGCTGCCCTCAACACCGAGCAGACGCAGACCCAGACCCGCAACAACGCCCAGGCCGGCGCTGCCAGCGGCAATGGCGCGCCGGCTGCCGCAGCCGCTTCGGACAGCGTGCGCCTGTCCAGCACCTACCAGGCGCTGGAGACCAAGGTCAACAGCAACAGCAGCAGCTTCGACGCCAAGAAAGTGGCCGAGATCAAGGCCGCCATTGCCAACGGCACCTTCCAGATCGATCCGGAAAAAGTCGCCAATGGCCTCATCGATACCGTCAAGACCCTGATCAGCGCCCGCCAGGCCTGATCGTCCATCGTTCGATCACAGGATCTTTCGCATGAATCCGGCCAGCAAGTTGCAATTGGAACAAGCCGCCCTGTCCCGCCTGGTGGAAAAACTGCGTCAGGAGCAGGCCTTGCTGGCGGAAGCCACGGCGGAAGGCTTGACCGACATCATCTCCGAAAAAGCCAGCATTGTTGCCGAAATGTCCACCCTGGCCGGTAACCGTCATCTCCTGCTGGGCCAGCTTGGCTACAGCGAAGACGAAGCCGGGATGCAGAAATGGATGAATGAACAAGGCGACGAGACCGACAAGGATGTCTGGGCCAGCATGTTCGAACTGGCGCAGGACGCCAAGGAATTGAACCGCGTCAATGGCTTGCTGATCGGCAAGAAGCTCTCCATCAACCAGAGCGCCTTGACCATCCTGCAAGGCAAGACCAGCGCCGGCAACTTCTATGGACCGGATGGCCAGAGCAGCATCAAGTCCTCTGGCCGCAGGCTGGGCGTGGTCTGATAGCTGTACTCTCCCGCATCATGCAAAAAGCCCGGCAGTGCCGGGCTTTGTCGTTTTTGACGCCGCACTTTGGCAGCATGGAGCGTGTCGCGCCTCAGGCCACCCCACTCCAGGAATGCTCGCGCAGATAGGTGCGCATCCGCGAAATCGCCTGGCTATGCAACTGGCATACGCGCGACTCGGACACCCCCATGACGGCGCCGATTTCCTTGAGGTTCATTTCCTGCTCGTAGTACAAGGCCATCAAGATCTGCTCGCGCTCGGGCAAGGCCTTGATGGAATCGACCACGGCGTCGCGAAAGCCGCCATTGATCAGGCTCTGCAGCGGGTCGTCATCGGCTTCGCCCGTCTGGTAGCGGTCCAGGAAGTGCTCATGACCGCCCTCATCGTCGTGGAAGTCTTCGTAGTAGATCAACTGGTGGCCACCGCATTCGGTCAGCAGCGATTGATACTCGACCAGGCTGATCTTCATGTGCTGCGCCACTTCCGCTTCCTGCGGCTGGCGCCCCAGTTGCTGCAACAGCGCCTGCATGGCTTCCTCCACCTTGCGGGCATTCTGGCGGATGCTGCGCGGCAGCCAGTCGCTGCTGCGCAGTTCATCCAGCATGGCGCCCCGGATGCGCTGTACGGCATAGGTCTCGAACTGCGCGCCATGGGTTTCCTCGTAGCGGTTGACGGCGTCGAGCAAGCCCATCATGCCGGCCTGGATCAGGTCGTCCACCTCCACGCTAGGGGGCAACTTGGCCTTGAGCTGATGCGCCAGTTTCTTGACCAGCGGCGCATGTTGCTCCAGGACGTCGTTCTTGCCCTTCTTTCCCTTGACGTTATACATGCACGTCACGCTCCCAGGCTGGCACCGTCGGTAGCCATGCCGTAAGTGCTGCGAGCGCTGTCAGCACCCGCCGTGAATCGCTTGGACAGACGCTGGAAAGCCAGTGCCGCCCCGGCGAAGGGGAACACATCCATCACTGCCCGGCCCTGACCGGTAGCCCGGCGTATATGGTCGTCGGCCGGGATGGACCCGAGGAAATTCAACTGCGCCGCCAGATAGCGGCTGGCCGCCTGGGCCATGTTGGCATAGACAGTACGCGCTTCGGCCTCGGTGGCGTCATTGACGATGAGGCTGAAGGGACGACGGCCGATACGGTCGCTCAAGCTCTTCAACAAGACATAGGCGGCCTTGATCGAAGAGGCCGTAGTCGAGACCTGAATCACGATCTCGCCCATTTCCATGGTCGGTACCGGCAGCGATTCATCGCGCGCCAGCACGCCATTGACCAGCGTGATTTCAGCCTGTTCGATAAGGCTGTCGAAGATCTCGGCCAGGCGCCCGGCATCCGGGTCAGTGGCCTGGGGCACGCTGCGCCGGGCGATGCGCGCCATCGAAAAACCCTCCGGCAAGCGCCGTGTGGCTTCGACCAGAGTACGCTCCATGCGGGCGACTTCCTGCAGCGTGGCCACGTCGTGGCGCAGGCCGATGCGGGTCAAGAGTCCAGTACTGGCAACGTCGCCATCCACCACCAGCACGCTGTGCTTGGCCTGCGCCAGCGAGGCTGCCAGATTGATGAGCATGGCGCTTTTCTCTTCTTCGCCCAGCACCGAGAAGAAGGTAAACAGCCTGGGTACCGGACGCTCCAGCATCCGCCGCAGACCTGTTGCCTGATCGATGTCGTAACTAGCCAAAGCTCACCTCACGCAGTCCTTTGTCATTCATGGACATGGCGGTGGGACCGATGACCCCCGGAACTCCCCCTCCTGGAATTCGAAGGGAGCCGTTTCGCGCTTCTGCTTGAAGGCGCGATCTGCCAGGTAGAGCTTGTTGGCCACATGCAGGTCTTCCGGCACGCGCTGGCCATTTGGCACGTAATGCAGATTGAGCTTGTGACGGATCACCACGTCCAGCACGTTACCGATGGTGGCCGCTTTCATCAGCTTGGNTGATGATGCACCGG
>NZ_BADI01000456.1:0-143 GCF_000333555.1 Herbaspirillum sp. B65
AGCCCAGTTTCGGACGATAGTCAAAGCGCACGATCTCAACGCGTATTTGCTACGTTCGTATTCTAAGCACAGAGGAAGGCTGATCACTGATGTGCACATCAGTGACGCTAGATACATGACGACATTTGCTGGAAACACCTACA
>NZ_BADI01000455.1:0-18814 GCF_000333555.1 Herbaspirillum sp. B65
GGCTGGCCCAGTGATGCACGCACTCCAGCACGCCACCATGGGTGACGATGGCGACCTTGCGATAGCGGCCCGAGCCGAGCACGCGCTGCACGGCTTGCACCGAACGTTCGTAGAACTCCCGCATGGTCTCGGCCATGCGCTCGCCGGCCGGATAACGGTAGTCCGGGTCGCGTGCCTTCCATTGGCGATAGGCGTCGGGATAACGCGCTTCGATCTCGATGTGGCGCAGGCCTTCGAACGCGCCATAGCAGCGCTCGCGCAAGCCCGCATCGATCAAGACCTCCAGTCCTGCTGCATCGGCCACGGCCTGGGCCGTGTCGCGGGCGCGCTGCAGGTCGCTGGCGAAGATGGCATCGATGCCCTCTCCCGCCAGCGCCTCGCCCAGCGCCAACACCTGGCGCTGGCCGGCCTGGTTCAGGCCGATGTCGATATGCCCTTGCAGGCGCTTGTCCACGTTCCAGTCGGTTTCGCCGTGGCGGATCAGCAGGATGTCGGTCATGCGGGGAGTTCAGCTACGCGGTACGGCGTTGGGGTTGAGGGTGTACAGGCCGGTGATCGAAGCTTGCTCCAGCACGTGGTCGCGCAGCGCGGTCAGTACCACCGAGCCTTCCAGGTTGCCGGCCACCGGCAACTGTTCCACGTCCAGCGCATAGAGGGTGAAGATGTAGCGGTGCACCAGCGCATCGTTCCACGGCGGGCAGGGGCCGTCATAGCCGAAGTAGTCGCCGCGCATGTCGCCGTCGCCGGCAAACCAGCCGGTATAGTCGTTGATGCCCTGGCGCGCGCCCGGCATGACATCGCCCAGCACCGCCGGCCCCGGCTTGCCGCGTGCGCTCACGCCATTGCTGAACTGCCCGGCCTTGATCTGGCTGACGCTGGCAGGAATATCGACCAGGGTCCAGTGATAGAAATCGACGCGCGGCAATTCCAGCGGCACGGTCTTGCCTTCCTGGTTGACGTCGTCGCCACGCGAGGGAACGTCGGGGTCGTGCACCACCAGCGCCAGCGACTTGGTACCCGCCGGCAGCTCGCTCCAGGCGAAATGGGGATTGCGATTGGCCGAGAGTGCAACGTGGGTCTTGGGGTCCATCACCGCAAAGGCGAATTCACCGGGGATGTTGCCGCCGTCCTTGAAAGAATCGCTCCAGAATTTCATATCACCTCCTAAAGTAAGGCCAGATTCAGAACACGTTGCAAATTCATGTGGGGACGCGCGGACGGGCTTCAATCCCGGCTTACGTTTTATTGCATATCCTTCATATCGGCTGAGGGCAGCGTCGGGTTGACCGGGCTCACCTGCAGCCAGAACGTCACGGGACCATCATTGGTCAGAGAAACCTTCATATCGGCCCCGAAGCGGCCCGTGCCGACCCTATCCTGCCCATGCTGCGCCCGGGCACGCTCGACGAAGTGGTCGAACAATTGCCGTCCCAGTTCCGGCGCGGCCGCCGGGGTAAAGGAGGGGCGCGTCCCGGACTTGGTATCGGCCGCCAGCGTGAACTGCGGGATCAGCAACAAGCCGCCTTGCACATCGGTCACGCTGCGATTCATCTTGCCGGCCGCATCGCTGAAAACGCGATAGGCCAGCAGCTTCTTCAACAGGGCATCGGCTTGGGTCACGGTGTCGTGGCGCTCGGCGCAGACCAACACCATCAGGCCGCTGCCGATGGCGCCCAGGGTCTGGCCCTCCACCACGACCGCAGCCTGGCTGACCCGCTGCAACAGGGCGATCATGCGCGCTCCAGCTTACGCCAGGGTGACGCGCGCGAACTTGCGCTTGCCCACCTGCACCACGCACTGGCCGGCTTCGACCTTCAGGCTCTTGTCGCTGATGACGGTGCCATCGATGCGCACACCGCCCTGCTCCACCATGCGCAGCGCTTCGGAAGTGGAGGCGCACAGGTTGGCTTGCTTCAACAACTGGCCGATGCCCAGCGGGGCGCCGGACAACGAGACTTCCGGGATGTCGTCCGGGATGCCGCCCTTGGAGCGGTTCACGAAGTCGGCCAACGCATCTTCGGCGGCCTGCTGCGAATGGAAGCGGGCCACGATTTCCTGGGCCAGGGCTACCTTGATGTCGCGCGGGTTCCGGCCAGCCTCGACCTCAGCCTTGTAGCCGGCGATCTCGGCAATGGAGCGGAACGACAGCAGCTCGTAGTAGCGCCACATCATCACGTCGGAAATGCTCATCACCTTGGCGAACATGGTGTTGGCCGGTTCTGTGATGCCGATGTAGTTGCCCTTGGACTTGGACATCTTTTCCACGCCGTCCAGACCTTCCAAGAGCGGCATGGTCAGGATGCACTGTGGCTCCTGGCCGAAGTCCTTTTGCAGTTCGCGACCCACCAGCAGGTTGAACTTCTGGTCGGTGCCGCCCAGTTCCAGGTCGGACTTCAGGGCCACCGAGTCGTAACCCTGCATCAACGGGTAGAGGAATTCATGCACCGAGATCGGCGTGCCTTCCTTGAAGCGCTTGGTGAAATCATCGCGCTCCATCATGCGCGCCACGGTGTAACGCGAGGCCAGCTGGATCATGCCGCGGCTGCCCAGGGCGTCGCACCATTCGGAGTTGTAGCGGATCTCGGTCTTGGACGGGTCCAGCACCAGGCTGGCCTGGGCGAAGTAGGTCTTGGCGTTGATCTCGATCTGTTCGCGCGACAGCGGCGGACGGGTGGCGTTGCGGCCGGACGGGTCGCCGATCATGGAGGTGAAGTCGCCGATCAGGAAGATCACCTGGTGGCCCAGGTTCTGCAACTGGCGCATCTTGTTCAACACCACCGTATGGCCCAGGTGCAGGTCGGGTGCGGTCGGGTCCAGGCCCAGCTTGATGCGCAGCGGTTGGCCGCTTTGCTCGGCGCGCGCCAGCTTTTGCGCAAATTCACTTTCGATGAGCAACTCATCGATACCGCGCTTGGTGATGGCCAGTGCCTCTTGGACCTTGTCGGTAAGGGGCAGGCGGGAGGGGGCTGCCTGGGCAGGCGCAGCAGCGGCGGAGGTGGACTGGTCGGCGTTCATCGATATAACTAAAAAATAGGCTTTTGTAGGACAGGACCGCTAAATCGTGTTGCTATAATCCCGACTTCCGTTTTTTCTGCCCAGCGCCAGGACGCGGCCTCAGAAGCTCATCAGCAGAAAAAATTTCAACCCGTGCGGTAGCAGATTGTTACGCGGGCGCAATACGGCGGGGGGACAGGAACGCCGCATTTGCAGCCAATACCCGCTCTCCGCCACGGAAACATCAGATTTTAACGTATTCGGTTTGCATGTTCCCACAAGATAAGCTCAAGCACCTCACGTCCCGGTGCTGCTCCGCGTTGCAGTCCTGCCACCACAAAGTCGCCACCTCCTCGCCCAAGACCCGCATCATCGGCGCCAGCGCCCTGTTCCTGGCGGCCTTCACCATCGGTGCCGCCGGCTTCGCCCCGGCCGAGCCGGACCTGCGCGATGCCCCGGTCAATCCGATTTCCAAGGAACTGGCCTTGCCCGACCTGCAACAGCAGATCAGCGCGCTGGAAGAACGCGCGCAGTATTACGTCAACGAAGAGCGGGTGCGCAACGGCGACACCCTGGCCAGCCTGCTCAACCGTCTGGGCGTGGATGACGATGAAGCCACCGCCTTCATCAAGTCCGATACCCTGGCGCGCTCGGTGATGCAGTTGCGCGCCGGCAAGCGGGTCGTGGCCCAGACCGATGACAATGGCGAACTGGTCAAGCTCTCGGCTACGCTGGACGATGGCAGCGACACCCCCAAGAACCTGGTCATTTCGCGCCAGGACGGCAAGCTCACCGCCCAGGCCCAGCCGGCGGTGCTGGAGCGGCGCGTGGAAATGCGCGCCGGCATCATCTTCTCCTCGCTCTTTGCCGCCACCGATGCCGCGCAGATCCCCGATGCGGTGGCCATGCAACTGGTGGACATGTTCGCCACCAACATCAACTTCGCCTCCGACCTGCGCCGTGGCGACCGCTTCAACGTGGTCTACGAGACCTACTACCAGAACGGCGACCTGGTGCGCACCGGGCGCGTGCTGGCCGGTGAATTCGACAATGCCGGCAACCGCTACCAGGCCGTGTGGTTCAGCGACCCGGCCAGCAAGACCGGCGGCGGCGGCTACTACGCCTTCGACGGCAAGTCGCTCAAGAAAGCCTTCCTGAAGTCGCCACTGGCCTTCACCCGTATCTCTTCCGGTTTCTCGATGCGCCTGCATCCCATCCTGGGCAAGTGGAAGCAGCATACCGGGGTGGACTTCGCCGCACCGACCGGCACGCCCATCCATGCGGCGGCTGACGGCGTGGTCGATTTCGTGGGTCAGCAGAATGGCTACGGCAACATCGTCGTCATCAAGCACTGGAGCGGTTACTCCACCGCCTACGGCCACATGAGCCGCTTCGCGCCCAACCTCAAGAAGGGCATGAAGGTCAGCCAGAATGACGTGATCGGTTTCGTCGGCATGACCGGTTGGGCGACCGGCCCGCACCTGCATTACGAGTTCCGCGTCAACAACCAGCCGCGCAATCCGCTGTCGGTGGAGGTGCCCAACAACCAGGCCCTGACCGGCCCGCAACTGCAGCGCTTCCGCACGGTGGCGGCCGACATGCAGCATCGCATGGCCATGCTGCGCGTGCCGGGTGCACCCGATGTGAAGCTGGCGGCAGCCAAGTAAGCGGCCACTGTCGCATATCGCCTGTGGGGGCGGCCGCTGTAGAATCAGCGGCCGCCCTTTTCTTTTTTTGCCTGTCTGCCATGAACGATTCTTCCGACGCTTCCCATCTGTATATCGGCCTGATGTCCGGCACCAGCCTCGACGGCGTCGATGGCGTGCTGGCCCGATTCCACGGCCAGACCCTCGCGGCCACGCTGGCGGCGGCCTACGTGCCCTTCCCCGAGCACCTGCGCGCCGACCTGATGGCCTTGCAGGCCGCCGGCCCCAACGAGATCGAACGCGAAGCGATGGCCGCCAATGCGCTGGCCGTGCATTACGCCGATTGCGTGGCGCAACTGCTGCTGCAGACGGGCAAGAGCGCTGGCGATATCCGCATGGTGGGCGTGCATGGGCAGACCATACGCCACCGTCCCGAGCTGGGCTTTACGCGCCAGACCAACAACCCGGCGCTGCTGGCCGAGCTGTGCGGTATCGACATCGTGGCCGACCTGCGCAGCCGTGACGTGGCCGCCGGTGGCCAGGGCGCGCCGCTGGTACCGGCCTTCCATCGCGCCATCTTTGGCGATGCCACGCAATCGCGGGTGGTGGTCAACATCGGCGGCATCGCCAACATCAGCATCCTGCCGGCCGGCGAGGAGGGGGCCTCGGGTTTCGACACCGGCCCCGGCAATGCCTTGCTGGATGGCTGGATTCAGCTGCACCAGCAACGCGCCTATGACACCGATGGCGATTGGGGCGCCTCGGGCCAGGTCCATGCCGGGCTGCTGCGGCAACTGCGCGAAGAAGCCTTCTTCCATGCCGCCCCGCCCAAGAGTTCGGGCCGCGACCTGTTCCACCTGGACTGGCTGCAAGCGGCGCTGGCGCGCACCGGAGAGGCGATTGCCGCCAATGACGTGCAAGCCACGCTGGCCATGCTCACCGCCAGCACGATTGCCGACGCCATCCGCCTCCATGCCGCCGATGCGCGCCAGGTCTATGTCTGCGGCGGCGGCGTCGGCAATGCCTTGCTCATGCGCATGTTGCAGCAGCAACTGCCACCGCACACCCGCGTGCAATCCACGGCGGTACTGGGCGTGGCGCCCCAGCATGTCGAGGCGCTGGCCTTTGCCTGGCTGGCACGACGCTTCGATCTGCGCTTGCCGGGCAACCTGCCGGCCGTGACCGGGGCGCGCGGCTTAAGGGTACTGGGGGCGTTGTATCCGGCTTGAAGGCAGTCCCGGGCAGTTTCGCAGCAACGACAAAGCCGTCCGGCGTTATGCAGGACGGCTTTTTTGCGCACCGTATCACTGACGGCCTGATCTCTATCAATGTTAGAAATGTTAGAGATCAGAGGTCAGATATCAATCGGATCAGTAACGGCTGATACGACCGTTATCCAGCCGCACGCGGTCACCGACGCGGAAATCGGTATTGTCTTCCTGCGCAAAAGTCTGCAAGGAACCATCGCTCATGCGCACGCGGACGTTATAGATTTGGTGGCCGGCCGAATTGTTGCGCTGGACCTGGTTGCCGGCGTAGGCACCACCTGCGGCCCCAGCCACGGTGGCCAAGGTACGCCCAGTGCCACCACCCACGGCATTGCCCAGCAGGCCACCGGCCACGCCACCCACGACTGCACCGGCCACGCCGTTGCTCTCCTTGTGGGTCACTTCGATGGCCTCGACCACGCCGGTACCGGAATAGGAAGCCACGTTCGCCTGTGGGTCCGGCGCGGCACCATAGGGCTGCTGCGGGCTGGCGCAGCCGATCAGGATACCGGCAAAGCTGGCGCTGACGATGACCAGCGAAATGTAGTGGTGACGGATGGACATGGGATTCTCCTCGACAAAAAATGCATCGATGCAATGTGCGATGGACACAGTGTGCCGCGGGCCACCCGCGCGCGGCATCGGAGAAGTCCGGGAATCCTTGTCGGAGAAATGAGGACGTCGCCCTCAGCAGACAGGCATCAATTCAACCAGCCGCGGCGGCGGAAATACCAGAACGGTGCGATGGCCGAACCCACCATCATCAGGATGGCCAGCGGATAACCCACGGCCCAATCCAGTTCCGGCATGACCTTGAAGTTCATGCCATAGATACTGGCGATGAGGGTCGGCGGCAGGAAGGCCACCGAGGCCACCGAGAAGATCTTGATGATCTTGTTCTGGTTGATGTTGATGAAGCCCACCGTGGCGTCCATCAAGAAGTTGATCTTGTCGAACAGGAAGGCGGTGTGGCCGTCCAGCGATTCGATGTCGCGCAGGATCTGGCGCGCATCCTCGAACTGCTCCGAACTCAATAGCCGCCCGCGCATCAGGAAGCTCACTGCGCGCCGGGTATCCATCATGTTGCGGCGAATGCGTCCGTTCAAGTCTTCTTCGTGGGCGATGGTGTTGAGCACTTCGGCGGCATCCTGGTCGGACAGGCTTTTCTTCAACACGCTGGTGCTGACCGCTTCCAGTTTCTGGTAGATGCCTTCGAGCGCATCGGCCGAATATTCGGCATCGGTCTCATAGAGATCGAGCAGCACGTCGCGGTAGTCGCCAATCGAGCCGGGCCGCGAACGCGCGCGCATCCGCACCAGGCGAAACACCGGCAGGTCTTCGGCATGGACCGAGAAGAGGATATTGCGGGCCAGGATGAAGGCTACCGTCATGGTCGACGAAGTATCGTCGTCGCCTTCGAACAGGAAATCGGTGCGCAGGTGCAGGTCGCCGTTTTCGGCTTCGAAGTAACGGGCCGAGGCTTCGATGTCGCTGAACTCATCTTCGTCCGGCAGGGTGACGCCATAGATGCTCTTGACCCAGGCCCGTTCCTCATCGTTCGGTTCGGTCAGGTCCACCCAGACTGGCGCGGCCTGTTCCAGGTCGGTGCGGCTGTCGATGTTGACCTGGCTCAGTCGTCCGTTTTGCAACACGAATACATTGATCATGGGTTCTCGCTGGGTGGAACGCGGATGGGGGGACAAGCAGCCTGGCGCGCCAGGCGCGAAACGTGCGCAAGTGTACGTTCAACCCCAGCGCCAGGCAAGCACGAGCGGCGCCGCGGTGGTCAACACCGGGCCGCCGTCATGCGGCGGTCATACCGCGGCCATCTGGGCGCGGCAGCCCAGGTGGATTACTTGTGCACCGGCGGCAGCGTGGCCGCGTTCATGCGGCGCAGGATCAGGCTGGTCCGCGCAGCCAGGTAACCCGAGCCACGGTTGCGGTCGTAGTAGCGCGGACGCGGCAGCATCACCGCCAGCCGCGCGGCCTGTTCGGCGCCCAGGCCGGCTGCGGTGCTGCGGTAGTAATGCTGGGCGGCCGCCTCGGCGCCAAAGACGCCATTGCCCCACTCCACCACGTTGAGGTAGATCTCGAAGATGCGCTGCTTGTCCAGCAGGAATTCCAGCATGTAGGTGATGATGAATTCCTGGCCCTTGCGCAGGTAACTGCGTTCGCCCGAGAGGAACAGGTTCTTGGCCAGTTGCTGGGTGATGGTGGAACCACCGGCCACCACCTTGCCCTTCTTCTCGTTCTTTTCGTAGGCCTTTTGCAGGGCCTCCCAGTCGATGCCGTCATGCTCGGTGAAATTGGCATCCTCGGAGGCGATGATGGCGCGCTTGAGATTGTTGGAGATGCGCGCATAGGGCACCCAGCGGAATTGCAGTTGGGCGTTGGGATCCTTCTCGCGCAACAGTTCCAACTGGTGACGCATGAAGCTGGTCGATTCCGGGTTGTGATCCTTCCACCACCAGATCTGGACGAAGAAATACAACTGCAATAGCAGCACCAGAGTAATGGGCAGGACGATGATCCAGAAGAGCAGCTTGCGTAGCGATTTCATGTGCCTGTTCTTGTTCTGTCGTTGCAGGGGGTTCTCATCGTGTGCTCATGCAGTGATCTAGAGGTCAGAGATCAGATCACTCATTGCCACTCAATTACTGCGACAGTTGCTGGCGCAGGCTGGCGAACACCTCGGCCGTAGCGGGGCGCACCCCGCGCCACCACTGGAAGGCTTCGGCGGCCTGCTCCACCAACATGCCCAGGCCATCGCGCACGCTGGCGCCGTGCTGCTGGGCGCTGTGCATGAACACGGTGGGCTGGCGGCCATACATCATGTCGTAGGCCAGGGTTTCGCCGCCGTACACCGCCACCGGCAAGGGCGGCAGGTCGTCCGAGAGGCTGGCCGACGTGGCGTTGATGATGACATCGAACACCCCGTCCAGCTCGGCATAGGCCACGCTGCGCACCGGGCCGTATTCGACAAACAGCTTGGCCAGCTCGGCTGCCTTGGCGGCAGTACGGTTGACGATCACCAGTTCGCGCGGCTTTTGCTGCAACAGCGGCAGCAAGGCCCCGCGTGCAGCGCCACCGGCGCCCAGCAGCAGGATGCGACGCCCTTCCAGCACCTGGCCGGCATTGCTCATGATGTCGGTGACCAGGCCGGCGCCATCGGTGTTGTCCCCCAGGATGCGGCCTTCTTCGAACTTGAGGGTATTGACCGCACCGGCCAGACGCGCACGCTCGGTCAACTGGTCGGCCAGGGCGTGGGCTTCCAGCTTGAAGGGAACGGTGACGTTGGCGCCGCATCCGCCGCGCCGCTGAAACACCTGCACCGCCGCCTTGAAGCCGCGCAACGGCACCAGCAGGCGATCGTAGTGCAGATGCTGGCCGGTCTGGGCGGCAAACTGCGCATGGATCTCGGGCGACTTGCTGTGGGCAATCGGATTGCCGATGACGACGTATTCATCCATGGTGGTTTGCCTGTTCCCTTTTATTGTCTGTTGTCCTGTCCGATACTGCCCCGCTCTGCTCAACCGGCCCCCAGTTGTGCCTGCACACCCTGCTCGCGCGTGAAGCGGAAGGTCACGATGACTTCCCACACGTCATCCTTGCCGCTGGTGCGCATATTCTCGGGGAAGCGGCCGAAGGGTGCCGAGCGCCGCACGATGGCCACCGCCGCCTGGTCCAGCGCGGCATTGCCGGAACTGGAACGCACCACTACGCCGCCATCGCGTTCGTAGAGAGTGCCATCCTGAAACACCGGAATGACCACCAGCAATTCACCATAGAGCTTCTTGCCGTCCCGGGTCGGGAAATTGAGGGTACCGACTTTTTCGATCTTGTCCTGCAGCGCCTTGAAGTACTGGGCATAGCCCACTTCGCGCGTGCTGGGGGTGATCTGGGTCTTCTTCGGACGCTTGTTGTACTGCGCGATGTCCTTGGCCACCTCGGCTTCCATGCGCGCCATGGCGCGCGCCGTTTCGGTCAGGTCGCGCGCATCCGGTTGCGCTGCCTGGGTGGGCTGGTGCTGGTCGGCGCTGGCCACGTGCTGCTGCGAGGCCTGCAACTGCGCCAGCATCTTGCGCTGCTGCTGTTCCAGCTCGGCCACCTTGCGCTGGGCCGCCTTGACGCTGTCGCCGCTCTCGACGTGCTGCATGTCCGGCAGCGGCGACTTGGCGCGGCCGTCCTCGGCATTGCCGCCGCCATCCAGGTTGGCCTGGGCCAGCGCCTGGGCCTGGACCGGCTTCTTGTCATGCTTGGCATTGACCAGGATGACTTCCAGCTCGGGGTCGGACGGCTTGAAGCGCAAGGCGTCGGGGGCGACGAAATGCACGGCCAGCAACAGGCCATGCACCAGCAGCGAAACGCCCAGCGCGATGCTCAGCAGACGGTGTTGGGCAAACAGATTCACAGCAGGCAAGCAGCAACGAGCATATTGATCAAAGCGCCAATTCTACGCCAGCACTGCCTCATTGCGCCGCTTCGGCGCTACGGTTTTCGCCATCTTGCGCCGTGGCGGCGGCCTCTGGCGGGGCGTCTTGCGGAGCGCTGCCATCTTCTGCGACCGCACTGTCCTCCTGCTGCTGCTCGGCGCCGAGCGCGGCCATGCCCTCCAGCAACTCCTCATCCTCTTCCCCCAGGTCGCTGGCCAGCGCCTGGGCAGCAGCGGTGGGCACCTCCAGCAGGCGCGCCTCCACGCTCAAGTCCACCTCGTCCCAGCGCAGCAGGTCCAGCTTGACCTGCAGGCCACGCGCCAGTTGCGGCAGGCCCGGCATCCGCAATACCAAGGGGATGTCGACCAGGCGCAGGATTTCATCCTTCAATACCACTGCTTCCACGGTGCGGGCGTTTTCCTGGGCCAGCCAGCGCAGGCACCAGTAACGTTCCATGGTGGACTGGAAGTCGGCGTAGCCGGAATAGGCGGCATCAAAGCCCGAGACGATGGCGAACAGGTCGGCATCGCGCGGCTTGAAGGGTGCCACCAGCGGCGCGGTCACGCCGTGCTCGATACAGGCCAGGATCTGCCACTGGTTGACCAGGTCGGTATAGCGGCGCAGCGGCGAGGTGCTCCAGGCATATTGATCCACGCCCAGGCCCTGGTGGGGCGCGGCGTGGGTCACCATGCGCACCTGCATCTTGGCGGCCCAGCCACCGGCGCCGCCACCCTGGGCGCGATAGATGCCGGGTACGCCATGATCGGCCATGAGCTTGCCCCAGGTGCTGTTGGCAAAGATCATCAACTCGGCCACGATCTTGTCCAGCGGCGCGCCACGGCGGCGACGCACGATGCTGACCACGTCATTGTCGACATAGAAGTTGAAGTCGACGCGATTGTTCTGCTCCGGTCGCAGGCCGAAGCTCTCGCGCTTGGCCATGCGGCCCTGTTCCAGCAACTGCACCCATTGCCACAACAGGGAGATTTCTTCCTTGTGCGGATAGTCGCCGCGATTGTCGGCCAGGGCTTCTTCGGTGACCAGCTCATCGAGGTCGTTGTGGCGCAGGTTGGCGGCAATGGGCACGCGTTCGGCGCGGGTCTCGGTGGCCAGCACTTC
The DNA here is from genome assembly GCF_000333555.1 of Herbaspirillum sp. B65. Taxonomy (NCBI): domain Bacteria; kingdom Pseudomonadati; phylum Pseudomonadota; class Betaproteobacteria; order Burkholderiales; family Oxalobacteraceae; genus Herbaspirillum; species Herbaspirillum sp. B65. The sequence goes on from NZ_BADI01000455.1 coordinate 11,461, forward strand.
CCAGTTGGCAGGATCCAGCGTGGCATACAGCGACAAGGCCGGACGGGCAGCGCCGGCGTCCAGCGTGTAGGCGGCCACCAAGTCGTCGGGCAGCATGGTGATCTTCTCGCCCGGCATGTAGACGGTGGACATGCGGGCGCGGGCAATCGCATCGATGGCGTCGCCGCGCTTGATGGCCAGGCCCGGCGCGGCAATGTGGATGCCCACGCGCAGCTTGCCATCGGGCAAACGCGTGACCGACAGGGCATCGTCGATTTCGGTGGTAGTGACGTCATCGATGGAGAAGGCCTGCACGTCGGCCAGCGGCAGATCGGTCGTGGCCGGCGGGATGGCGATGGCCGGGAAGCCGGTGCCGCGCGGGAAGAATTCGTAGAGGAAGCGCGCGTAATGCAGATCCTTGGGCGAGGCCACGCCGCCGGCGGCCAGCATCAGGCGCTGCGGGGTGGTCTGCAATTCCTTGGCGGCGGCATCCAGGGCCTTGAATTCGATGCCGTTCTTGTCCGGCTTGAACAGCAATTGCAAAGCGATGGGACGGAAGGCCTCTGGCAACTTGTGAGCCTTCAACTCCTCGACATATACCGCTTGCGCGGCCAGTTGCTGCTTCTTCTTTTCCAGTCCGGCCAGGGCCGCCTGTAGCGAGGCTTGCGGGGCAGCCTTGTAGCGACCACGGCCCTTCTTGTAGAAATAGATCGGCGCCTGATGCAGGCGCAGCAACAGGCCGGCCGCTTCAGGCGGCAGTGGGGCATGGCCGAAATATTCGGCGGCCAGGTCGGTGAAGCCGAATTCTTCTTCGCCGGCCACTTCCCACAGGAAATCCAGGTCGATTTCCTCGGCGATGGCTTGTGCCTGTTGCAGCAATTCCTGCGGCGAGGGAGCAGCGAATTGCAGCAGCGCATCGCGCGACTTGACCTTGGCGCGCTTGCCGGAGGCCATCTCGACCTGGTAGGACTCGCCCTGCTGGGTCATGATGGAGCCGGCCTTGAAGTCGCCGGATTCTTCGAACAGTAAATTCATCTGCTTCTATCGCTTTTCAATCGGTACGTGAGCCGGCACCGGGCGCATGAGCGCCTCCAGTGCCGGCAGGAAAACATCGGTGACCATCAGCACGCCGCCGCGCCGGGTAAACAGCGAGCGGCGCGCCAAGAGGCTGGTCGGTAATTCGCTGCCTGGCAGAGCTTGCGCGATGCGGTGCATCAGCGGGTGGCCGGCACTCAGGCGAGCATACTGGATGGGGCGGCGCCCCACCAGCGGATCAAAGAACAAGTTGGCGCCCAGCGGGGTGCTGCCCAGCTTGCTGAAAAAAGGCCAGTCGGACTTCACCGAGGCGGTGGACAAGACCGTGTGGCCGAACACCACCGGCGCCCCATCGGCCAGCAGGATGACATCGCGCTCTACCACCCGGCTACGGGCCGATATGCACAATGCTTCATGTTCATCGGCCAGAATGCGGCCGGGACGCTGGCGCAGCAGGCGCACGGTGAAGGTTTCGGTACGCGCCTTGAGCTTCAGGGTCATCGAACCCGGATCGGCCAGCCAGGCGCGGGTGCGGCGCATCAGGTCGCCATCGGCGACCCGCAGCGCGGCCAGCGCCTGCGGATGCGCCATCCAGCGCGCCGTGCGAACCCCTGCCTGCATCAACGCACCGCCCGGCCGGCAACATCCACACCGCAGAAGGCCAGCACCGCATCGAGATGATCGGCGAACTCGGCCATGCCATGGTCGCTGCCCTGGATGACGGTCTGGCGAGCGCCCGGATAGTGGGCCACCATCTCGCGCCAGTCCAGCACTTCGTCGCCGGTGGCGGCCAGCAGGAAATAGCGCTCGGGCCGGGTGATGGCCGGCACCACCAGGGCCCGCAACTCGGCGATGTATTCGTGCTTGAATTCGAAGGGTTCGTCGGAGTGGTATTGCGTGGTCACGCCGACATAGGACTCCAGGTCGCGCGGCGGCTTCACTGCCGGATTGACCAGCACGGCGCGGCAGCCGATGTGCTCGGCCAGCCAGGTGGCATAGAAGCCACCCAAAGAAGAGCCGATCACGGTCAACTGCGCCGGGTCCACGCCGGCCACCAGCGATCCGGCCAGGGCGATGGCACCGGCCGGCGAAGCCGGCAGTTGCGGGCAGACATACTGGTTCTGCAAACTCAGTGCAGCCATGCGCTGTCCCATCACGCGCGCCTTGAACGATTGCGGCGAGGAACGAAAACCGTGCAGGTACAGGATCATGCCAGCGCGTCCAGCAGCTTCTGGTGCACGCCGCCGAAGCCGCCATTGCTCATCACCAGCACATGGTCGCCCGGCTGGGCCGCGGCCTTGACGGCTTGCACCAGGCGATCCAGGTCGTGGAAGGCGGCGGCCTTCTGACCCAGGGGAGCCAGCGCCTCGGCCAGGTCCCAGCCCAGCGCGTCGCGCCCGGACTGGGCACCGTAACCGAAGACCAGGTCGGCCTCTGCCAGGCTGCCCGGCAGCGCCTCCTTCATGGTGCCCAGCTTCATGGTATTGGAACGCGGCTCCAGCACCGCCAGGATGCGGGCCGCGCCGACCTTCTTGCGCAGGCCGGCCACGGTGGTGGCAATCGCGGTCGGATGATGGGCGAAATCGTCATACACGGCCACGCCATTGGCGCTGCCGCGCAACTCCATGCGCCGCTTGACGCTCTGGAAGGCGCCCAGCGCCTCGATGGCCTGGGCGGTCGGCACACCGACATGGCGGGCAGCGGCGATGGCGGCTACGGCATTCATGCGATTGTGTTCACCTGTCAGTTCCCACTGGACCGTACCTTGCAATTGGCCGTCGAAGCAGACCTGGAAGCGCCCATCCTCCTGGGTCTGCAACGACCAGCCCGGCTGGCCTGCGGCCACGCCGAAATCTTCACGTCCGCTCCAGCAGCCGCGTGCCAGCACGCGTTGCAGCGCCGCTTCGCGAGCATTGACGATGAGCTTGCCGATACCCGGCACGGTGCGCACCAAGTGGTGGAATTGCGTTTCGATCGCTGCCAGATCGGGGAAGATGTCGGCGTGATCGTATTCCAGGTTGTTCAGGATGGCGGTGCGGGTGCGGTAGTGGACGAACTTGCTGCGCTTGTCGAAGAAAGCGGTGTCGTATTCATCGGCTTCGATGACGAAGAAGGGCGACGGCCCACCCTGGCCATCGCTGCCCAGGCGCGCCGAGATGCCGAAGTTCATCGGCACCCCGCCGATCAGGAAGCCCGGCTGGTAGCCCGCCTGTTCCAGCACCCAGGCCAGCATGGCCGAGGTGGTGGTCTTGCCATGGGTGCCGGCCACGGCCAATACCCACTTGTCCTGCAGGATGTTCTCGCCCATCCATTGCGGGCCGGAGACATAGGGCAGGCCGCGGTTGAGGATTTCCTCCATCAGCGGGTTGCCGCGCGAGACCACGTTGCCGATGACGAACAGATCGGGCTGCAGGTCCACCTGGGACGGCTCGAAGCCCTGGATGAGCGTGATGCCCTGGGCTTCGAGCTGGGTGCTCATCGGCGGATAGACATTGGCGTCACAGCCGGTCACGGTATGGCCAGCCTCTTTGGCCAGCACGGCCAGGCCGCCCATGAAGGTGCCGCAGATGCCGAGAATGTGTATATGCATAGCGAATCTTGGGGTGTAATCCCGAGATTTTACCTGAGCCCACGCATTCCCCCTATCAACGTCTGCCATCCCGGGCGTAGCGCCCGGGCCGGATGCGCTACCGTGCAGGACTTAGGGTCGCCGGGGCCGTTCCAGGTATTTCACTACCTTCTCCGCATGGCGGGCGGCACTGTTGAGGCGGTTGATGACCAGGTTCAGACTTTCCCACTCCTCGGGTGCCAACGGCTGGTCCAGGCCATTGCGCACCGCACTGGCCTGGATGATCAGGGATGCCACCTTCCAGGCCGCATCGTGATAGACCGACGCCAGTTCATGGCGAATCCGGTCAAGGTCGGCTTTGGTGATCTCGCCCATTGCGCCCTCCTCGTTATATCAGAAGGTTTCCCATAGCTCATCCGAATTGGCGGGGCCGGCAATGGCGCTGGGCGCGGGCTTGGCCTTGGGGCTGGCGGCAACGCTGGGCGCAGGAGAGGCGGCAGGACGTGGCCGGGTCGCGGGCTGCGCTGCCTCGGCCAGCGCTGCGCCAGTTGCGTGCACCGCCCCGCCCGGCAGGCGGAACACCCCCACCAGCTCGGACAATTGCCGGGTCTGGTGCGACAACGATTGCGAGGCCGACGCCGCTTCTTCCACCAGGGCAGCGTTCTGCTGGGTCACTTCATCCATCTGGGTGATGGCCAGGTTGACCTGCTCGATGCCCTGGGTCTGCTCGCTGCTGGCAGCCGAAATCTCGGTCATCACATCGGTGACGCGCTGCACGCTGGCCACCACTTCGCCCATCGTCGCCCCGGCTTGCTGCACCAGGGTGCTCCCCACGCCGACCTGCTGCACCGAACTGTCGATCAAGCTCTTGATTTCCTTGGCGGCCGTGGCCGAGCGCTGGGCCAGTGAGCGCACCTCGGTGGCCACCACCGCAAAGCCGCGGCCCTGCTCGCCGGCCCGGGCCGCTTCCACCGCCGCATTCAAGGCCAGGATATTGGTCTGGAAGGCGATGCCGTCGATGACGCTGATGATATCGACGATCTTCTTGGAGGAGGCATCGATGTTGCCCATGGTCTCGATGACCTGGTGCACGACCTTGCCGCCTTCTTGGGCAATGGACGAGGCAGTCAATGCCAGTTGGTTGGCCTGGCGCGCATTTTCGGCATTCTGCCGGACTGTGGAGGTCAGTTGCTCCATGGCCGAGGCGGTTTCTTCCAGCGAGCTGGCCTGCTCTTCGGTGCGCGAGGACAGGTCCAGGTTGCCCGTCGAGATCTGGTTGGAGGCCGTGGCAATGGTTTCGGTGCCGCTACGGACCTGGCTGACGATGCGCCGCAGGCTCTCGTTCATCGCGGCCAGTGCCATGCTCAGTTGCCCGGTTTCATCCCGGGAACTGGCGCTGATCTCGGCCGTCAGGTCACCCGCGGCAACCTGGTTGGCAAAGGCACCGGCGGTACGCAGCGGCGCGGAAATGATGCGCGCGATGAACACCGCCAGCAGCGTGCCGACCAACAGGCTGCCCACCAGCAGGGCGATGATCCCAAAGCGTGATTGGTCATATGTAGCTTCTGCTATATGAACGGATTGGACGCTGCCATCCAGGTTGACCTGGGCCAGCTTGTCCAGCTCATCCAATAGCGCCAGGTAATTCTGGAAGGCGGGGCCCAGCAGGAGCTGCTTGGCTTGGTCCGCCTGGCCCGCGCTCAGCAGCGTCAGGGTCTGGTCGTGCAAGGAGATGAATTTTTCGATGCGCTCTTTGACGCTCGGGTAGAGGGCTTTTTCGCCCGGCTCCGAGATCTGGCCCTCGTATTGCTTGCGGGCCGCCGTGAGGCTGTCGAGGTTCTTGTTCATGATGTTGACGATGGTGGTGCGCTCACCGGAGTCGTTCTCATAGAGCGCCATCTGGGCCTCGTTGGCTCTCACCCGGGATAGCGCCACCTTGATGTCGTTGAGAGAACGGATGCTGGGCAGCCAGTTGGTCGCCAGCTCACTTGCTGCATCGTTGACCTTGCCCAATTGCAAGATGGCGAACCCACCTAGAAAGGCAGTCAGCATCAGGATGCTGGCAAAGGCCAGCAGCAGTTTGGTTCCGATCTTGCGGTGATAAAACCAGTTCATGAGCACCCCCTTGGCGATATTGTTCAGATGGGCATGAAGAACCGGTTCATGAGAAGGTCGCAGTTCATCACGCAGTCCGTTGGACGTTAACGTGATCGCCAAGGTAGTGCCAATTTATCAATAAATTCCTGCGTTTTTTTTGGAGCGGCTTCGCTTCCTTCCAATATCCACCAGAGGCATGGGGGAGAATCACACGGAAAACTTAAACTTTTATTAAACATTTCCTTCCACATCGCGAGATTCTCTTGGCTGGAATGAATTCATATTGACGGACGATGCCACTGCTAGCTTTTCTCATCGACATTCACTTGAAGAGACAAGGCCCCGTCACAGCCGGGCAGGCAAGCACCGAAATCAAGCTGGCCACCCCCAACGCCTTCGATGAGTTCTTCCGCGAGACCGGCATCCGGGTCGAAGCACCCACGACCGAGCATTCCAAGGCCAGCTACGAGGGTGAGTATTTCCCGATTCCCGTCGGTGCCGCGTATCGCTCGACCAGCAAGACAGGCTGGCAGGTCAAACATGCCCCCGAGGCCAGCGGCTACAGCCTGCATATCCAACGCAGTGGGGAAACCTCCTGGACGTCTGCCAAGGAGGCTCTGTATTGCAGCAGCGGGAGCGCCATCATCCAGAATCTGGAACAGGTCAGGCAACTCGCCGGCTCCAGTGCTTCCTCGGACGAAGGGCTGTTCTTCCCTGTTCAATGCCTGACCCGCAAGCTGTCTCACCTGCTGGATGCCCCGGTACACAAGCCCATCCGCTTTCACTACCCGCTGATCCATGATCCCCATGTACTGGCACCGCTCAGATCGATCATCGATATCATTGCGCAAGGTCTCTCGGGCAAGGCGCCCTTGATCAAGGCCCCGCTGGCGCTGGTCAACCTGCAGCAGGCGGCGGCCTACATGATCTTGCAGAACCTGCCGCACAATTACTCGCACGTGCTGGCAAGCCATCCGCCTGCGCCTGCCCCGCGCCAGATCAAGCGGGCCGTCGAGTTCATCCGGGCCAGCCTGGCGGTCCCCATCAGCCTCGCTGACATTGCCGAGCATTCCGCCATCAGCGTGCGCTCCCTGCAGTTGGGCTTCCGCAAGTACAAGGGGATGACCCCCATGGAGTTCCTGCGCACGCAGCGCTTGGGGCGGGTGAGGGAAGACCTGCTGGACCCGTCGGTGCCGGCAGACGTCCAGCACATCGCCCTGAGCTGGGGCTTTACCCATTTCTATCTTTTCGTGCGCTACTACAAGAAACTGTTCGGCGAGAGCCCGCAGACGACGCTGATGCGGCGCGAATAGTCATGCGCAGGCAATCCTGAGCCCGGCCAAACAGGCCCAGGCCGCAAGGCGGTATGATGTCGCCCATGTCCGAATTCGAATTCACCTCCCCCACCGAGCAATTGCGCGCCGAAATCGCCGCGGCCGCCGCGCGCATGATCGCCGAAGATGGCGCCGACTATGGCACCGCCAAGCGCAAGGCGGCCAAGCAGATCCTGGGCAACCAGAAGGTTCGTGGCGAGATCATGCCCAATAACGAGCAGATCGAAGACGAAGTGCGCATCTATCACGAACTCTTCTTCGCCGACACACAACCTGCCCGCCTGTGCAGCTGCGCCAGGTGGCGCTGCAACTGATGCAGGATCTGCAGCAATCAATCCTA
>NZ_BADI01000454.1:0-3878 GCF_000333555.1 Herbaspirillum sp. B65
GCAGCACGCCGTCAAGTCGGTCGGGTCACAGATGACGATCACGTCCTTGTGGTTCTTGGCCGAGGAACGCAGCATGGCCGGGCCGCCGATGTCGATGTTCTCGATCGCGTCTTCCAGCGCGCACTCGTCCTTGGCCACGGTCTGCTGGAACGGGTACAGGTTGACCACCACCATGTCGATGGTGGGAATGCCGTGCTGTTCCAGGGCGGCGACGTGCTCGGGGAAATCGCGACGCGCCAGGATGCCGCCATGCACCTTGGGATGCAGCGTCTTCACGCGGCCATCCAGCATTTCCGGGAAGCCGGTGTAGTCGGCCACTTCGGTGACCGGCACGCCATTGTCGGCCAGCAGCTTGGCGGTGCCGCCAGTGGACAGGATGTTGACGCCCATGGCGGACAGCGCGCGCGCGAAGTCGAGCACGCCTGCCTTGTCGGATACGGAAATGAGTGCTTGTTTGATCATGGTAGGCAAGACTGGTAAGGAAAAGGAAACCTGGGAAACCGTGGAAGAAAGCTGCGGCGCCACCACCGGAGTGGCCGTGGGCTACAGCAGGCCGTGCTGCTGCAGCTTCTTGCGCAGCGTGTTGCGATTGATGCCGAGGATTTCGGCGGCCTGGGACTGGTTGCCCTCGGCGCGCGCCATCACGGTCTCGAAGACCGGTTTTTCGACGGTGGACAAGACCATGTCATAGACATTGGTCGGAAGCTGCTCACCCAGATCCCGGAAATATTTTTCCAGGCTCTTCTTGACGACATCCTCAATACTTTCTTTGCTCATTGCTCTGCTGCTTCTGTTCTTGTCGGCTCGCCACACACGGCCCGATGCGCCGTTTTCCCCTTGCGCGATGTTGCGTGGTGATGCCGTCTTGTTGATCAATTGCGCGCCAGCGCATCCGCTACCCTGTCCTGCCGTGCCGCCGATGGGGCCAGTGCATGGCCCACTCACTACGCGGCCAGCGGGACCTCTTGCATCTCCTGGGCCAGTTCGTATTGCAGGCGTTCGCCATGGGCGGCCTGGTCGGCGAAGAATTGCCGCACTGCCTGCAACTGCTGGCCGCAGTCTTCGATGCGGTTCATGCTGCGGCGGAACTGCTCGCCGCCCGGCAGGTCGCGCACATACCAACCGATATGCTTGCGCGCCGTGCGCACGCCCAGGTACTCGCCATAGAACGCGTAGTGGGCCTGCAGGTGCTCGGCCATCAGGTGCTCCACTTCGCTCACCAGCGGCGCCGGCAGAAAGTCGCCGGTGCGCAGGAAGTGATCGATCTCGCGAAAGATCCAAGGCCGCCCCTGGGCGGCACGGCCGACCATGACGGCATCGGCCCCGGTGATGCGCAAGACTTCACGCGCCTTCTCGGGGGTGGTGATGTCGCCGTTGGCCACCACTGGAATCTTCACTGCCGCCTTGACCGCGGCGATGGTCTCGTATTCCGCTTCACCACTATAGCCATCGGCGCGGGTGCGGCCATGCAGGGTCAGCATGGCGATGCCGGCGGCCTCGGCGCGGCCGGCGATCTTCAGGGCGTTTTTGTTGGCGCGGTTCCAGCCGGTACGGAATTTCAGCGTCACCGGCACGTCCACCGCCGACACCACCGCATCCAGGATGCGCGCCACCAGTTCCTCGTCCTGCAACAGGGCCGAACCGCACCAGCTATTGCAAACCTTCTTGACCGGGCAGCCCATGTTGATGTCGATGATCTGCGCGCCGCGCTCGACGTTGTACTTCGCGCAATCGGCCAGCATGAGCGGATCGGCGCCGGCGATCTGCACCGCCTTGGGTTCCATCTCGCCATCATGGTTGATGCGGCGCGAAGTCTTCTCGCTGTGCCACAGCCGCGGATCGGAGGCCGCCATTTCGGACACGGCATACCCTGCCCCCAGTTGCTTGCACAACTGGCGGAACGGACGGTCGGTCACACCCGCCATGGGGGCGACGAACACGTTGTTGCGCAGGGAATAGGGCCCAATGTTCACGACGTGGATCAGGGGGAGGTTCGGGGAAGGGCGCTATTTTAGCGCGATTGACGGCCCCCGCCCAGCAAGAATGGGGCGTGGTTACATCTTTGGGGCTGATTATTTATTGGGCAGAATCAATTATTAATTAAATGCCAACGCCCTATATCACCGGGCAAGAATTTCATGCAGTTTGAACGAATGACAGGAGGCTGCTTGCCGAACGACGCAGGCCATCCAGGATGGATGCTGCCAGCTCTGACGGGAAGCCTGGGGGCAGATCGGCTTGCACCTTGGCAATGACCTGGTCCGTCTGCTCGGCCAGTTCTTGCAGGATGGCACGGGGGCCGTCGCCATTCTCGGCGACGATACCGAAATGAATACCCAACGCCATCCAGTGCCGGGGCAGGATTTCCTTCATCTTGCGATGGGCATTCTTGGCGCGTACGGTCATGGCCATGGCGGCGCGATGGGAGGAGAGCTTGCCCGGCCCTTCGCCAATGAGCGGAAACACCGACAGCACGTCATACAGGGGCGTGGGTTCGTAGCGCCCCCCTGCCTTGAGGAACAGCGAGAAATTCTTGGCATGACCATCAGTGGCCCACAGCATCCAGAACAGCAGTTGCGCCTTGAAGAAGTGCCGACGCGCGGCCACCGGATCGATGGCGCCGCCCAGCAAGGCCATGATCTCCTTCATGCCGGGGCCGCCATCGGCCTCATATTTCAACCAGGGAGAGATGCCGGTCGCCTGGCACATGTCTTCTTGCGGCAGGCGCAGCAGCATGGCCTCGCCGCTCGCGGGGTCGCGGCTCCAGCGGCGGTCGAAGCGCTCCACCGCCAACACCTTCTGGTCTTCGAAACAGAGGATGTCGCAGGCGGCGACCGGCATCCCATACGCGGCGAGGATGCGTGAGCACAGCCACTCATTCTCGACCGAATGGCGCAAATCGAGCTGGAGCCCGCCCACCAGGCCCATGGGCAGTTTCAGGATATGGGTGGTAGGCGTGGCGCCATGCGGCCAACACCATTGGTCAAGGTGACGCAGCAGGGCGGTTTTTTCCTGGGCGCCGGCAATGGAGAGCCGCAACTCCTGGCCCTCAATCAGGGCCAGGGGCGTCGGTTCCAGGGTCTGGTGCAGCAGTTCGGCCACTTCCCGCTCACTCAAGGGGCGGGCATCAATGCTCCAAGACAGCTCAGGTGTGGTGCCAAGAGGCAATATCTGCAAGGCCCCCACGCAATCGCGACCGGCTTCGGCCAGCAGGGCGAAGGCATCGGTATCGGCGGCCTGGTAACGGCGTGCCAGCCGCTCGCGAATGGCTTTGCTGTCTGGCAGCAGGTTTTCGAAATAATGCCGTACCAGGTCGCCGCGATGGGGGGGATTGCCCGGCCGGAAAGGCAGGGAAAGCGACAATGGCCGGCCGCTGGCGGAGGCGACCCAGCGGGCGTCATATTGCAGGCTGTCGCCTTGTGCCGTCAGCGCCCAGGTCCCCACGAAACTGCCATTCATCCACAGGCCGAGCTCCTTGGGCTTGCGGCGGCGTGCCGTTACCATTGGGGTGTATCCAAGGGGGAAGCAAGAGAGTCGGAGGGGGCCGCTTCGATCTTGCGCAACACCAGCTCGACGCCCAGGATATTGAGCAGCTCGATGAGGCGCTCGGCGCTCACCTTGTCGGCATTGCGCTCCAGCGAGGACAGGTTCTGCTGGGTCACGCCCAGGCGGCGCGCGACCTCGCTTTGGGTCATGCCGGACTGCTTGCGATAGGCCTGCAACAGCTCAGGTAGCTGGTGGCCGGTGCGCACGGGAAATTCGCTCATACAACCCCGCTACGTGATGACGTAAAAACAAAGCATACTTTGTTTTTTGGCTTTACGCATTATAGGTTGTATTTTCAAATTACAAATCAAAACTTGTATATTAAATACAAA
>NZ_BADI01000453.1:0-10036 GCF_000333555.1 Herbaspirillum sp. B65
CCCCGGCAACCCAAGGCCTTGATCCGCATTACCGAAAACAATGGCGAACTGAGCGGCAAGATCGAAAAACTCTTCCGTGCGCCGGACGAAGACCAGAACCCACTCTGCCAGAAATGCGAGGGCGAGTTGAAGGACCAGCCGGTGATCGGCATGACCATCCTGTCGGGTCTGAAAAAGGATGGCGACCAATACGACGGCGGCCAGATCATCGATCCGGCCAATGGCAAGGTCTACAAGAGCAAGCTTTCGGTCATCGACGATGGCCAGAAACTGAACGTGCGCGGCTATATCGGGATGCCCATGCTGGGCCGCACCCAGACCTGGCTGCGCGAGCAGTAAGGCGCGTTCAGGGGGTGCGCGAGGCCTTCAGGACGTAGCGGTCCAGCTCGCGTGCGAAAGCGCGGCCGTCGCTGGCGCTGAAGGCGGCCGGGCCGCCGGTCTCGACACCGCTGCTGCGCAACTCTTCCATGAAATTGCGGGTACTCAGGTGATGGCCGATGTTGTGGGTCGTATAGAGTTCGCCGCGCGGATTGAGCGCTACCGCGCCCTTGGCCACCACATCGGCGGCCAGCGGGATGTCGGCCGTGACGACCAGGTCGCCTGGCGTGACCTGGCGCGCGATCTCACGATCAGCCACGTCGAAACCCGCCGGCACCACCATGGACTTGATGTAGCGTGAAGGCGGCGTGCGCAGGGGCCGGTTGGCCACCAGCGTGACCACGATGCCGGTGCGCTCGGCCACCCGAAAGAGCATGTCCTTGATGACGCCAGGACAGGCGTCGGCATCCACCCAGATGGCCACGGATTGGCTGCGCCCCAGGCTCAGACGAAGGACACCGTCAGGCCCGGCAAGGTCAGGCCGGAGAAGGCCGTGGTCCAGGTCTGGCCGGCTTCGATGGGACAGGCGTCGGTCCAGGTGCCGGTGGTGATGATCTCGCCCGCCTGCAATTGGCGGAAGCGGGATTGCTTTTGCAGCAACTGGTGCAGGTGCCACAGCGCGTGCAGGGGGCTATCCATTTCATCGTTGCAGAAACCGGCCGCGCGCAGCACGCTGGAAGATTCGGTATTGCAGGACAGCGAGACGCTGGCGCTGGCCAGGATCTGCGGCAGGTGATGCCGGCTGGCCGAGGACAGCACATGCGGCTCGCCCACGATCAGGGTGCCATGCAGACCGAAGGCGGCAATCGAATCGGCTACCGTGAATTCCCACTTGGGGAAGGGGCAGACCACGATTTCAAAGCCGTGCGCCATCCACTCCAGGCAATCGGCCAGTTCATCCAACGATGCGTCGGGTGCCGGGGTCTTGCCGAGTTTGAAGACGATTTCCGGCTCGATGCGCGGTTGCACGGCACCGGTCAGGGATTGCGCACCGTGATTGTCTTCGGCAAAACGTACCGTGGTGTCGTACATCGGCGCCCAGGTCGGGATGCGGGGATCGTCGATGATGCCGTAATGCTTCCAGTTCTTGCGCACCACAAAGCCGATCTTGCGACCGATGGGTTGCTCGCCCTGGGCCACGCGGATATTGCGGATAGTGTGGGCGATTTCGTAGGCATCTTCCACCGACAGCGGCTCGGACTCGGAAATGCGCGGGATGATCTGCGACTGGGCGCGCGCATCCAGCAACTGATGCGCGTATCGAAGGGCTTGGCTCGACATTAGCATGGAGGGCTCACATCGAAAGATAGTGAATAGCTATCCATTGTCGATGACGATTAATTTTTGCACAAGCAAAAACTCGCTTTTATACGATATCTGACAAAAATTTCATCTAACTCTGCTGCTGCGCGTCATGGTGTTTTTCATTCACTGAAAATATTGCAAACATGAACAGAACAGCCAGGCTTGCCCGTGTAGACGGCCTCCTTCAATTACCCCACAGTTCGCCATTGGGACCGGTGCGCGGTGCGGTCACGCCGAAGTGCTGGTAAGCCGCGCCAGTGGCGATGCGCCCGCGCGGCGTGCGTTGCAGGTAGCCCTGCTGGATCAGGTAGGGCTCCAGCACGTCTTCGATGGTGTCGCGTTCTTCACCGATGGCCGCAGCCAGGTTGTCCAGCCCGACCGGGCCGCCGCCGAACTTGAAGAGCACCGCTTCGAGCAGCTTGCGGTCCATCAGGTCGAAGCCGACCGGGTCGACGTCCAGCATCACCAGTGCGGCATCGGCCATCTCGCGGGTGATGCGGCCCTCGCCCTTGACCTCGGCATAGTCGCGCACGCGGCGCAACAGGCGGTTGGCAATACGCGGGGTGCCGCGGCTGCGACGGGCGATCTCCAGCGCGCCATCTTCGACGATGGGGGCGTTCAAGAGACCGGCGCTACGGGTGACGATGCGCGCCAGTTCGGGCGGGGTGTAGAACTCCAGGCGGGCAACGATGCCGAAGCGGTCGCGCAGGGGATTGGTCAACATGCCGGCGCGGGTGGTGGCGCCCACCAGTGTGAAGGGTTGCAGGTCCAGACGCACCGAGCGGGCGGCCGGGCCTTCGCCGATCATGATGTCGATCTGATAATCCTCCAGCGCCGGGTAGAGGATTTCCTCTACCACCGGCGACATGCGGTGGATTTCATCAATGAAGAGCACATCATTGGCTTCCAGATTGGTCAACAGCGCGGCCAGGTCACCGGCGCGCTCCAACACCGGGCCGGAGGTCTGGCGCAGGTTCACCCCCATCTCGCGGGCGATGATGTGGGCCATGGTGGTCTTGCCCAGGCCGGGCGGGCCGAACAGCAGGGTGTGGTCGAGCGGTTCGCCGCGCTTGCGGGCGGCCGAGATGAAGATTTCCAGCTGCGCGCGCACCTTTTCCTGGCCGACATATTCATCGAGCTGCTTGGGCCGCAGGGCGCGCTCGATGGCTTCCTCGTTGGCCGAGGCCGGAGTGGCGGAGATGATGCGCTGTTCGGAGAAATCGTCGGTCTGGATGCTCATGCTGTGGTCCTTGTCTGCCCCGCCTTAGGCCTTGGAGAGCGCCTTGAGAGCCAGCTTGATGCCGTCCGAGACGCTGGCCTCCTTGGGTACCTGCTTCATGGCCAGGGTCGCTTCCTTGTCCGAATAGCCCAGCGCCAGCAGGGCATTGAGGATGTCGGCCGTGGCGTCGCTGTGGACCACGCCGGGGGCCACGCCCAGATCCGCGCCCAGCTTGCCCTTCAATTCCAGCAGCAGGCGTTCGGCGGTCTTCTTGCCGATGCCGGGCACGCGGGTCAGGCGACCGGCTTCCTGCAGGCTCACGGCCTGCGCCAGGTCCGACACCGACATGCCCGACAGGATGGACAGTGCGGTACGCGCACCGACCCCGGAAATCTTGATCAGCTCCTTGAACGTATTGCGTTCTTCGGCAGTCCCAAACCCGAACAGGATGTGCGCATCCTCGCGGATGGCCAGGTGTGTCAGCAACGTGACCTTCTCGCCCAGGGCCGGCAGGTTGTAGTAGGTGCTCATGGGCACGGCCACTTCGTAGCCGACGCCCTGGCAATCCACCAGCAGATTGGGAGGGAGTTTTTCTAGAAGAATTCCGGAGAGTCGACCAATCATGGGGTCAAGGATGTGCCTGGAAGGCAGCTTCTGTGATAATCCCGCGATGATACAGCACTGTTCGGATAAACAGTATCCACCCTCACCTGCTCATCACACACTTATCATCCGCTTAGACCAAGACAAAGGAAAAACATGGCCGGCAGCGCCCTTTTCGCATTGATTGATGACATCGCCACCGTACTGGACGACGTATCCCTGATGACCAAGGTGGCCGCCAAGAAGACCGCAGGCGTGCTGGGTGACGACCTGGCCCTGAACGCCCAGCAAGTCTCCGGCGTGCGCGCCGAGCGTGAATTGCCGGTGGTATGGGCGGTGGCCAAGGGTTCACTGAAGAACAAGGCGATCCTGGTGCCGGCAGCGCTGGCCATCAGCGCCTTCATCCCCTGGGCGGTGACGCCGCTGTTGATGCTGGGCGGCGCCTTTCTCTGCTTTGAAGGCTTCGAGAAACTGGCTCACAAGTATCTTCCACATGAAGCAGAACATCATGAAGTCGCCGCCACGGCGCCGCAAGACATCGACCCGGTGCACTACGAGCAGGACAAGATCAAGGATGCCGTGCGCACCGATTTCATCCTCTCGGCCGAGATCATCGCCATCACCCTGGGCACCGTGGCCGGTGCGCCCTTGCAGCAGCAGATCACGGTGCTGGTGGGCATTGCGCTGATCATGACGGCGGGCGTCTATGGCCTGGTGGCGGGCATCGTCAAGCTAGATGATGGCGGCCTATACCTGGTGCAGCACGCTGGCGCCAGCGCCTGGGGGCGGGTCAAGGCGGGCATCGGGCGCGCCATCCTGGCCACGGCGCCCGCGATGATGCGCAGCCTCTCGGTGATCGGCACCATCGCCATGTTCATGGTGGGCGGCGGCATCTTGACGCACGGCTTGCCGCTGGCGCATCACGCCATCGAACATGCCGCCGTGGTGGTGGGCGATCTGGCGGTGATCGGGCCGGTGCTGGGCGCTATCACGCCGGCCGTCTTGAATGCCATCTTTGGCGTGCTGGCCGGGGGCGTAGTGCTGGCGGGGGTGACGCTGGTGCAGCGCGTGCTGGCCCGGTTCAAGAAAAACTAGCCGACCAGGCGCCCGCCGCGCATCCGTATGCCCTTGCGCGCCAGCGCCGGGGCCAGGGCACCCAGGTCGGACAAGACCCCGCCGCCGTGCGCATGACAGATCGCCACACCCAGCGCATCGGCCGCGTCGGTGCCAGGCAGGCCCGGCAGCTTCAGCAGCCGGGCCACCATTTCCTGCACCTGGGCCTTCTGCGCCCGTCCATGGCCGGCCACGGCTTGCTTGACCTGCAAGGCGGTGTATTCGGCCACCGCCAGGTCGGCCGCCACCAGCGCGCAGATCGCCGCGCCGCGGGCCTGGCCCAGCAGCAGCGTGGATTGCGGGTTGACGTTGACGAACACCTTTTCGATGGCCGCGCAGTCAGGTGCATAGGTGCGCACCACTTCGCCGACACTGGAGAGGATCACCTTCAGACGTGAAGGCAGATCGCCATCCGGGCTCTTGATGGTGCCCGAGGCGATATAAGACAGCGTGTTGCCCTGCTTGTGGATGACCCCGAAACCGGTGGTACGCAAGCCAGGGTCGATACCGAGGATTTTCATGCCCGCCAGTCTAACCGATCAGGCGCACCATCAGGCGCTGCAGGGCCGGGCGAATGCGCAGGAAGCCCCGGTAGCTACGCTCCATCAGCCACAACATGCCCGGCAGGCGCGCCAGCCGGGCCAGACAGCGCCATCCCGGCAACGTCGCCCAAAGCTTCACAAAGGCTTCGGCTCCACTGAAGACAACGCCATCGTCGCACCGCACATGAAAGCGCGCCAGCAGGTCTGCGCGATCCAGACCGTCCAGCAGTTCCGGCGGCGCGCCAGCGGCCTGGCTGATATCGCAGAAACGCAGCGGGGCATCTTCGGCGATGCGCTGGTAGAGACCGATTTCACGGCGACACAAGGGACAGCCGCCGTCATAGAGCACGGTCAGCTCGCCCTTGCAGGCGCTGTCAGGCTTATCCATCGCGCTGCTCCCGCCCATCCTGGCGCGCCAGCAATTGGGCTGCCGTCTGCAGACCCTGCGTGCTGCGCCGCCACCATTGGGTGAACAGGTCACAGGGCTTGTCTACCGACGGGAACAATGCGGGTGGACTGACGCATTGCGCCCACAACGGCAGCCACGGCGCAAGATGGGGATCGGCCTGGCAGCGCACGCTGCGCGCGGCTTTCAAGGCGCGCCCGACGCTGGCGGCATCGCCATGCCAGCACAAGGCGGTCATTTCCTTCATACGGGCGCCGACGAAGGCCCAGCGCCGCGGCGCCCAGGGCCACAGCAGGTGAAAATCCGACAGATAGAGGCCCAGCACCAGGGTATCGGCCGGCAGATCAGCGGGCAACTCGCCCAGGCTCCAAGGATGGACCAGCCAGACATCGCGCCCGGCCACGGCCGGGGCCGCCGGTGCCACGCTGCACAAATGTTCAGGTGGCGCTGACAGCAGGGCTGGCTCCTGGCAGCGCTGGCGCGCCCGCTGGGCGGGTTCGGCGGCCACCGGGTCGGGATGGAGCGCCATTGCGCCTAAAGCTTCATAGGAGGTATCCACCACCGTGCCAGGGCTATGCCACTCGGCCGGAGCATATCTGGCCACGTTCTCGGCATTGAAGAGATAGGGCTTGTGGCTGCCGGTGCCGGCCACCCATTGCCAGCTCAGGTGGTTGCTGGCCAGGTCGCCATCCAGCAGGTGACCGACCATCCAATCCGCGCCGGCACGCCAATGGACCTTGCGCAGGTGAACCACGTAGCTGGCCAGCCACATGCGGGCATGGTTGTGCAGCGTGCCGGTCTGATAGAGGGTGCGCACGGCCTGGTCGATCACCGGCAGGCCGGTGGCCCCGGCGCGGATGTCGGCCGGCAGTTCGCGGGCATAGGCTGCGTCGGGCAACGGGCCGCCATGCAGCGAGTCGAAGATGCGCGCCCCGCGACGCGCCCAGACGTAGCGGTAGAAAGCGCGCCAACCCAGTTCATAGACGAACTTGTGCTGCACCTCCAGCGCATGACGACTGCATACCCCGGCCAGCACCTCGCGCAGGCTGACCATGCCATGCGTGAGATAGGGCGACAGCCCGGTGACGGCGCCATCAAGGCTATTGCGGGTGCGCGCATAGGCGCCCGGACGCACGGCGGCGATGCGCTCGCGGGCGGCAGCCAGGGTGGGCAGCAAGGACAGCACGGCCAGGGGCGCCGGTGTCACGGGAGAGGTGGGCGGAGTAGTCGCATCGTCCGGGTCAGGCGTATCCAGCAACAGGTCGAATTGGTGTTTGCGGTACATGGTGCGACTCCTCAAAGGCCAACCGAGGCGCGCTGGCGGCGACAGGCCTGGGAACAGTACTTGACCTGCTCCCAGTTCTTCGCCCAGCAGCGTCGCCAGGTCATGGGCAGGCCGCACACGGCGCAGGGCTTGCTGAGCAAGTGCGCCTTGTTGCCGCGGTGTCCGGTGGCTTGGCTCCTGGGTTTCATGACATCGAATTGTAGCGAACAAATCTGCCATACTTGATTCATGACGCCAATTTATCGCCTATACTCTGCGTCAAACCTGATTCAACGGAGCCCCCATGCGCCCATCCGAGCCCACGTCTTCCACCCCCTCCCCGCTGGACAAACCCGCCAGCCCAGCCTTGCGCCGCACGGGCGCGGTCGCACGCATGTTGCGAATGCCGGTCGCCACGCTGCGCGTGTGGGAGCGCCGCTATGCGCTCACCCAGGGCCAGCTCTCGCCCAGCGGCCAGCGCCTGTACTCGGAAGCCGACGTGCGACGCCTGGCGCTGATCCGCCAGTTGACCGAACTGGGTCATGCCATCGGTAGCCTGGCCGGGCTGGACATGGAGCAGTTGCACCAGGTCGCGGCCACCCATGCCGAACTGCACGCGGCGCGCCCCGCCGCCCCGCAGGCGGCGCCAGGCCAGTGGCGGCTGGCCGTGATCGGCACCAGCCTGGCGCAGCGCTTGGACAAGCCGGGGCTGGTGCAGCGCCTGGGGCGTCCCCTGCAATTGCTCGGCCCGTTCGACAGCATCGAGCAGGCCGCCATGGCCTTGAAACGAGAAGAAGTCGATGCGTTGCTGCTGCACGAACCGCAATTGCACGCCGGCTGGCTGGGCGCGCTGGAAAGTTCGGCACCGGCCTTGAGCGGCCTGCCGATGGCGGTGTTGTACGGATTTGCCAGCGAGGCCGTGTGCGAGACGCTGGCCGCGGTGGGCATCAGCCTGTTGCGTGCGCCGCAACCGGATGTGGTGATCCTGCAATGGCTGCGCGGACTGGCCGCATTGTCCTCACCCGCACGCGCGGTCGATACCCTGCCGCCGAGCGCGCCGGCCAAGCGCCGCTGGAGCGACCACGAGCTCATCGCCTTCGCCAACCAGTCCACCACGGTGGCTTGCGAATGCCCGCGCCACGTGGCCGAGCTGCTGATGCAGTTGTCGCAGTTCGAACGCTACAGCGCCCAGTGCGCCAATCGCAATCTGGCCGATGCGCAATTGCATCAATACCTGCGGCAAATGACCTCAGAATCACGCCAGCGTTTTGAAGCCGCCATGACGCGCATTGCGCTGCATGAAGGATTCATCACCGAGGACAACTGAAGCCGTCCGACTTTGACTCATTATGATGAACCATCTGACATGGGACAGCTTTGAAGCCTGGGTCCGACAGCGACATGGCACCAGCGACAACATGCGCTTGGCGAGGACCACCACGCTGACCGGAGACATGCTCCTCACCGGCGATGAAGCCGTTGACTTCATCGATCGCTACTTCGCGGCGTTTTCCATCGACCCTGGGGACTATCGTTTCGACCGATATTTCCTCGGCGAGGGATTCAATCTCATCGAGGTGATCCATATGGTGTTGTCCAAGAAGAAACGGGCCAAGTATGAGCGGACCCCGCTGACCTTGGGGATGCTCTACCAGGCGGCACTGGATGGGAAATGGAATTGTGCTCGGCTCGAAGCACTTGGAACAGATCCAGAGTAGGACACGGTTTTGGCCTCTAACGCGGCGTCGATTACCAGTCGTTCTATCGGTAACTATAATCGCCGGGTCAAAACAGAGGACAGGGTCTTGTGATGCGGAATATCACTTGGGAAAGATTCGAAGCGTGGGTACGCAAGGAAAACGGCACGAATCCCAAAACGCCGCTCACCCGCGATACTCAGCTCAATAATGATTTAGATGTTACCGGTGACGATGCCGTTGATTTCATGCAGCACTTTTTTGAAGAGTTCTCTGTTGACTATGGTGACTACAGCTTTGATCGCTACTTTGTCGCTGAAGGATTCAGCCTCCTCGAACTTCTCCTCTTATTGGTTTCCAGGAAAAAACGTGCCTCCTATGATAGGCCGCCAGTGACGCTCAGGATGCTGCACCAGGCCGCGCTTGATGGTCGATGGGATTGTGTTCGACTCGAAGCACTTCCAGCGTCCTAGGTATGCGCGACCGGCTTAATTGAGAAAATAAAAGCCCCGGCAAATCCCTAATGCCGTTCGGTTAAGGAAAAATCGCCGCCCTGATAACTCAGGAGCGGCGATTTTTTTGGTTTTGAGCCTGATGAACGCCAGAAACGCAGTTTCGACTGGGCTTAACTGAACGGCATTAGGCTCGCAGCCGGGCGTTTTCGTTGCAGCAAACGCTGTCGATCAGTGACGGAAGTGACGGGTACCCGTCAGCAGCATGACGACATCGCGCTCATTGGCAGCATCGACGACTTCCTGGTCGCGCATCGAACCACCCGGATGGATGACGCAGGTCGCACCGGCATCGACCACCACATCCAGGCCATCACGGAACGGGAAGAAGGCATCCGAGGCCACGGCCGAACCGGCCAGGGTCAGGCCGGCATTCTGGGCCTTGATGGAAGCGATGCGGGCCGAATCGATGCGGCTCATCTGGCCGGCGCCCACGCCCAGGGTCATGCCATTGCCGCAGAAGACGATGGCATTGGACTTGACGAACTTGGCCACGCGCCAGGCGAACATCAGGTCCTGCAATTGCTGTTGAGTCGGCTGTTTCTTGCTGACCACCTTCACGTCGGCCAGCAGCACGTTCTTGGCATCCGGCGACTGCACCAGCAGGCCGCCACCGACGCGCTTGAAGTCATAGCCATTGAGGCCCTTGCCCAGCGGGATTTCCAGCAGGCGCACGTTCTGCTTGGCCGCAAAGATCTGCTTGGCTTCTGCACTGAAGGACGGGGCGATCAGCACTTCCAGGAATTGCTTGGCCACGGCTTCGGCAGCGGCTGCGTCCACTTCGCGGTTGAAGGCGATGATGCCGCCGAAGGCCGAGGTCGGGTCGGTCTGCAAGGCCTTGCTGTAGGCTTCCAGCGGGTTGGCGCCGATGGCCACGCCGCAGGGGTTGGCGTGCTTGATGATGACGCAGGCGGCCTCAAGCGCGGGGTCGAAACTCTTGACGCATTCCCAGGCGGCATCGGCATCGGCGATGTTGTTGAAGGACAGTCCTTGCCTT
>NZ_BADI01000452.1:0-2648 GCF_000333555.1 Herbaspirillum sp. B65
GCCGGGCAGCTGGTGGTGGACTGGGCCAGTTGCGCTGCCTGTCCGACCGAATTCAACACGTCCGTGAAATTGACGGCCGGTTTCTTCGGCGGCTGCGGGCCACCGACCGGTTCTTTGCCGTGGTAAACGGTGGAAATGGAATTGATCGACATGCGTGCACTCCTCAAGTAAGGCTGTCCCCCGGGCCAGCGCCCAGACCGATATTGCCGAGGCAGTATAGAGCGAGCGCTGCGGTGCGCCGCCGCGGCTTACCCAAACTTGCGCATCTTTACCTCAGCTGCCAACGGATGAAGATCATTTACGCAGACGTGCTGCGCATTGCTCGCGCAGCGTGATGTCTTCGGGCGCATCGTCGTCGCTGGCCGCGGCATGGGGCGCAGCGCTGCGATGGATGCACTGTCGATAGCCGGCCACGTAGCGCTCGAACTCGGCACGCGCCTGCGCCTTGGGCAGGCTGGCCAGCGTCGTGATGAAGCCCCGGCTGCCGATCTCGAAGTGCTGGTAATCGATGGGTTGCTTCCAGTGGCCACCCCAGACCAGGAAGCCATGGTCATAGAACACGCCGACCACGTCTTCTGCCATGCCTGGCTGCACCGGATTGCGCTGCAGGTAGGCCGCACCCTGGGGTGGCAGGACTTGTTGCGTTGGACTGCCGGCCTGGCTCACGTAGGGGTTCTGCTGCGGGTTGATGTCGATAGCCGCGCCATAGGCGTGCTTGGACCAGCCGCCACCGCCGGTCATGGGGCGGCCATTGAACGCGGAACTGTTGTTGGCTTGCATGGAGCGCTGGTCGTCACCATCGAACTGTTCCAGCCCACGGGCACTGGCCAGTGGGAAGGAGCGCAGCAGCAGCTCGCCAAAGAGCGACTCCACCTGCGGCGCCACCGCATCGAGCACCACCACCGAACCCTGGCGCGTGGCGCCGTCGAAGTCGGTGTAGTCGAAACTGACCGTGGACAGCCGCGTGCAAGGCACGGGATTGGCAGCAGTGATGACCTTGCGCGCCTGCAGTTGGCTGCATTGCGCCGGCGTCAGTGGCGTGATGTCGGCGTGGGCGGCGGCAGGCAGGGCTGCCAGCAGGATGGAGATGCAGCAGGCAGGGCATAGCGCATGGGCAGGGCGGCGCCGAGGGGCGCACAGGCGGGCGGGGGAGGTGGTCATGGAGGGGGATGATACGGCTTTTCTGTTCTCCAAGTGTTGTCAATAAGGTCAGATTGCCTGCGATGGCTGACATCAACATGCGCCATTTTCTGACAGCCGCAGGCGGCCAGAGCGGCAATAATCGGTTTCCAGAAGCTGTCGAATTCCGGCAAGCACCTAGCTCAACAGCATGTGCATTGCTTCTTTTACTTCGGCCAATCCCATCAACAACCTTTGGAGGCAAAACATGCAGATTCGCCACACCCTCTTGGCTGCCGCCGTCTTTACCGCCGTCCTCGCCGGTTGCAACAAGCGCGACGAAGCTCCTGCCACGCCGGCCGCCGTTGCCCCGGCTGCATCCGAACCAGCACCGGCCACCAGCACGCCGGCTCCGGCAACCACCCCGGCACCGGCTGATTCGGGTTCCACCGCCACCCCGGCCACACCGACTCCGACCACGCCTTCGGATTCTTCGGCTGGCGGCACTGCCGGTACGCAGAAGTAAGCGCGCATTCCGAGCACTCCGCGCACTTCATATAACGAGAGCCAACAAGAACGGCAAGAGCCGCCCCATCACCCTGCAGTGGGAACAGCACTGCATACGCCGCGACGGGCAACCGTTGCGGCGTTTTCTTTGGTGGAGCGGTGCTCGGCAGTCGGGAATCGTCAGGAAAAAGTCGGATCCTCACGCACAATCTTCCCGAACTTTTTTTTGCGGGCCACAGTCGTACAGGTGGTTGAACTGTTCCTTCAACCTCCCTCTTGATAGGGAACTTGCCCGCAGTTCATTGGCTGCGGGCTTTTTTTCGTCTTGCGCAAGGCAGGCACGGCTATCTTGGACAGCAGCGTTCGCCGCGCAGGGCGGCTTTGTAACGTCGCGCAAAATCTCCATTTCTGCCGATGGAATATGGGGCCGCCTCACCGCTATCATCGACGTTCTCGCGCGTCTTGCGCGCCTGCCCATCTCCCTAGTGAGAGCCTCTCAATCTCGGCGAAATGAAACTTGCTTTTGTTTGGTGGAATACCAGCCTGTCCCGGGCTGCTGCCCCCAATAGATCGACGACGCTGGAACGGTCAATTGCGGCCGACTTGCTTGCCTTGATGTGTCACGACATCAGGCCCGATGCGATATGCCTCGGAGAAATTTCTACCGAAGACATTGCGCGTCTGCAGGATGTCTGGGCAGCGCACGGGTATAGCTTGATAGACGGCATCAGACCCGTGGGGCGGACCTCGTTTGATACCTGCATTCTGTTCCGCACTGATACTTTGATTGCCTTGGATAGCAAAGATCTGGTGGCGCAAAAAGGACAGCGTTATTTCAAGGTCGCGCAGAGATTTGATTTTGGCGTGTGCGACAACGAAACGATCATTCATCTCTTTGTCTCCCACTGGCCCAGCCGGATTCATACCTCCGAAGATCATCCCCATCGCGACTTCTTGGGCATTCGTTTGCGAGATGCGGTTAAAGAAACCAGGTTGAAGAGAACCAGCAACACTCATCATCT
>NZ_BADI01000451.1:0-1919 GCF_000333555.1 Herbaspirillum sp. B65
CATCTTCGTCACCCACGACCAGGAAGAGGCGCTGGAAGTGGCCGACCAGGTGGTGTTGATGAACAAGGGACAGGTCGAGCAGATCGGTACCCCCGAAGCGGTCTATAACCATCCGGCCTCGCCCTTCGTCTATGGCTTCCTGGGCAATGTGAACCTGTTCCACGGTCGTCTGCACGAAGGCGTGCTCGATGCCGGTGGCGCCCGTTTCGAAGCGCCCGGGCATGACGATATCCGCGATGCCGCGGGCGTGGGTTTCGTGCGTCCGCATGATCTCGATGTGGAACGCTATACCCCCGGCGCTCAGGGCATCGTGGTGCAACTGCGTCGTGCCCACGCCATCGGTCCGCTGGCGCAACTGGAACTGGAGCGCGATGACAATGCCGAGCTGATCGAGGCGGTCATTCCCAATGAACGTTTTGCTCAACTGGGCTTGAAGAATGGTGAAACCCTGGTGGTGCGTCCGCGCCGCCTGCAGGTCTTCGCCCAGCAGGAAGGAGGGCAGGCACGATGAATTTCCAGCAATTGCGTTCCATCCGCGAAGCCGCGCGCTGCGGCTTCAACCTCACCGAAGTGGCCAATGTCCTGTTCACTTCGCAACCCGGCGTGAGCCGCCAGATCCGCGAACTGGAAGAAGAACTGGGCGTGGAAATCTTCGAGCGCAACGGCAAGCGCCTGACCGGTCTCACCGAACCCGGCAAGGGCATTCTAGGCATCGTCGAGCGGCTCTTGCTGGAGGCCGAGAACCTGCGCCGCGCCAGCAAGGAATACGCCGGCGAGCAGAGCGGCACGCTCTCCATTGCCACCACCCACACCCAGGCGCGCTATGTGCTGCCGCGCGTGGTGCAGGCCTTCCGCGATGCCTTCCCGCAGGTGCGCATCGCCCTGCAGCAGAGCGCACCGGAACACATCGCCGAATGGGTCATCTCGGGCAAGGCCGACATCGGCATCGCCACCGAGGGCCTGTCGCAGTTCAAGGAACTGGTGTCCTTCCCCTGTTATACCTGGAGCCACGTGATCGTGGTGCCCAAGGGCCATCCGCTGTTGGGGCTGGAAGAAGTCACGCTGGAAGATCTCGGCACCTGGCCGTTGATTACCTATGACGTCGGCTTTACCGGCCGTGGTCATATCGACGAAGCCTTCCGTCAGGCCGGTATTGAACCCGACATCGTGCTCACTGCCATGGACTCCGACGTGATCCAGCAATACGTCTCGCTGGGTATGGGGGTGGGCCTGGTGGCCTCGATGGCGGTGGACCAGGGCAAGCACCAGGAGATGGTCGCCATCCAGGCCTCGCACCTGTTCAAGGCCAACATCGCCCGTCTGGCGGTGCGGCGCGGAGCCTACCTGCGCGGCTATGCCTTTGATTTCATCCAGCAGTTCGCGCCTGACCTCAAGCGTGCCGACATCGTCAATGCGCTCAATGAGGCCAATGCTCAGTCTTGAGCGCGGCGTGCGTTACAGGTTCTTGCGATAGACGATGAAGCCGGAATCGATGGCCAGCGTGTCGTAGAGCCGGCGCGCCGTGGCGTTGCTGTGATGGGTGTGCCAGTACACCCGCTCGGCCCCTTCATCGGCGGCGCGCCGATACAGTTGCTCGATCAGTGCGCGCGCCACCCCGCGCCCACGGGCGGCTTCGGTGGTAAACAGGTCTTGCAGGTAGCAGGTCGGGCCGATCAGGATGGTGTTGCGGTGGTAGAGGTAATGCGCCAGGCCCAGCAGCTTGCCCTCCGATTCGGCCACCAGGGCATGGACCGGCTCGCTGGCATCGTGGATGCGCGACCAGGTCGCATGGGTGATCTGCAGGGGCAGGGCGGTGGCGCCGCTGCGGCCGTAGAAGGCATTGTAGTCATCCCACAGGATCTTCCATTGCGGGTAGTCATCTTGCTGCGCACTGCGGATGTGCAGTGCACTGTATGCGG
>NZ_BADI01000450.1:0-3022 GCF_000333555.1 Herbaspirillum sp. B65
GGACCGGCGCCCCAGTGGCGCAGCGCGAAATAGGTGGTGATGCCGGCGCACAGCAGCGGCGCGACGGCGCCCAGGTCGGTTTTCGGGTGGCGGATGGTCAGCACGTAGCGCTCATGCACCACGATCTGCTGCGAGTAGCCACCCATGGTCCAGCCGGGAGCATCATCGGTCTNGCCGTGNTAGGTGCCGACCATGTGNTCGCAATAGTGTGGCCGTGGCTTCGCGGCCACCCATGTATTGCACCAGCGTATCACCATTGGGCATACGCACTTCGTCCGGTTCATCGACCCCCGTGCTGGACGTAAACAGCGAGACGCTGCGCGCAATCCCGCGCCGCGTCAGCGGGCGCTTGGCGGCCGAGGCTGCGGCCAGCGCGGCGGTGATGCCGGGGACGATCTCAAAGGGAATGTTGTGCTCTTCCAGCGCCCGCATTTCTTCATCGGCACGGCCGAAAAGCATGGGGTCGCCGCCTTTCAGACGCACCACGCGGCGATACTGCTGGGCTGCCTCGACCAGCTTCTGGTTGATGACGGGCTGGGCCGTGGAGCGCTGGCCGCTGCGCTTGCCCACCGAGACCAGCACGGCTTGCGGGCACAGGGCCAGGATGTCGGGGGTAACCAGGGCATCGTGCAGCACGATCTCGGCTTGCGCCAGGAGACGTGCGGCACGCACCGTCAACAGGTCAGCGGCGCCAGGGCCGGAGCCGACCAGCCATACCATGCCCGGATGTTCCGGGCTGGGGGCGGGTGAATCGGAAGAAAGTGAAGTCGCTGCCTGTTGGGTGGCCATGGCCTGGTCGAAGATACGATTGCGGATCGAAAGAAAATCAGTCGATCCGAATCATACCAGCGGCGACCGTCTGGTGGCTCACTTCGTCGATCAGGATGAAGGCGCCGGTGGCGCGGATATCCTGATAGGCATCGGCGGCGATGGGCTGCTGCACGTTGACGCTGATGCGGGCGATGTCGTTGAGCTTCAAGGTTTCGGCCGGGCGGCGTTCCTGGGTGTTGATGTCCAGCAGCGTATCGACCTTGGCCACGCGCGCGGCCACCTGCTTGGTGGTGTGCTTGAGCCAGTACTTGCGACGCAGGTCCAGCGGCTCTTCGGAGAGCCAGCACACATCGGCGTTGACGCTCTTGAGGATGGTCGAAGGCTGGGCAGCCGACGCCAGCAGATCGCCGCGCGAGATGTCCAGGTATTCGTCCAGCAGGATGGTCACCGACTGGCCGGCCGCGGCCGATTCCAGCGAGCCGTCCAGGGTCTGGATGTCCTTGACGGTGGCGCTCTGGCCGCTGGGCAGCACCACCAGCTTGTCACCACGGGCGACCTTGCCGGCTTCGATGCGGCCCATGTAACCGCGGAAGTCATTGGCTTCGTGGCCGTTGTGGCGCGCCACCAGTTGCACCGGGAAGCGGAAGGCTTCTTCGTGCGCATCTTCATACACTGACAGCGATTCCAGCAGCGTGATCAGCGTCGGCCCCTGATACCAGGGCATCCGCGTGCTGGCTTCCACCACGTTGTCACCGGCCAGGGCCGACAGCGGGATGGCGTGCACGTCCTGCAAGCCCAGTTGCTGCGCGAACTGCTGGTAGGCGCCGACGATGCGGTCATAGACGGTCTGGTCGTAGTCCACCAGGTCCATCTTGTTGACGGCCACGATCACGTGCTGGATCTGCAGCAGGTGGGCGATGGTGGAGTGGCGCTTGGTCTGGGTCAGCAGTTCCACGCTGCCATCTTCACCCAGCT
The DNA here is from genome assembly GCF_000333555.1 of Herbaspirillum sp. B65. Taxonomy (NCBI): domain Bacteria; kingdom Pseudomonadati; phylum Pseudomonadota; class Betaproteobacteria; order Burkholderiales; family Oxalobacteraceae; genus Herbaspirillum; species Herbaspirillum sp. B65. The sequence goes on from NZ_BADI01000450.1 coordinate 1,747, forward strand.
TCACCTTGGAGACGTCCACCAGGATGATGACGGCGTCCGCCGTGGAGGCACCGGTGACCATGTTGCGGGTGTACTGCTCATGACCCGGGGTATCGGCAATGATGAACTTGCGCTTGGGGGTGGCGAAGTAGCGATAGGCCACGTCGATGGTGATGCCTTGCTCGCGCTCGGCTTCCAGGCCATCGGTGAGCAGCGACAGGTCCACCGTGTCGCCCACGGTGCGCTTGTGCTTGGCGCGCGAGATGGCGTCCAGTTGGTCGGCGAAGATGCCCTTGCTGTCGAACAGCAGGCGGCCGATCAGGGTGCTCTTGCCATCGTCCACGGAACCGGCAGTGATGAAGCGCAGCAGGCCGCGTTCGTGCGATTGTGCGGAGGCCTGGGCCAGTTGTGCTTGGGTTGCGGCGGCGTTCATCAGAAATATCCTTCCTTCTTGCGTTTTTCCATCGAGGCTTCGGACGTCTGGTCGTCCATGCGGGTGGCGCCGCGCTCGGTAATCTGGGTCACTGCGGTCTCGGCGATGATGGCTTCGACCGAAGCGGCGTCGGAAGACACCGGGCAGGTGCAGGAGATGTCGCCCACGGTGCGGAAGCGTACCACCTGCTTTTGCACGGTCTCGCCTTCGCGCGCCGGGGTGAGGTCGGTCAGCGGCACCAGCAGGCCATTGCGCGGGATCACCTCGCGCTCATGGGCGAAGTAGATCGAGGGCAGGGCAAGGTTCTCGCGGGCGATGTATTGCCACACGTCCAGTTCGGTCCAGTTGGAGATGGGGAAGACGCGCATGTTCTCACCCGGATGCACGCGGGTGTTATACAGGTCCCACAGTTCGGGGCGCTGGGCCTTGGGGTTCCATTGGCCGAACTCGTCGCGGAAGGAGAAGATACGTTCCTTGGCGCGGGCCTTTTCTTCATCACGGCGCGCGCCGCCGATACAGGCGTCGAACTTGAATTCTTCGATGGTTTCCAGGAGCGTGACGGCTTGCGCGGCATTGCGCGAATCGGTTTGCGGATTGCGCAGGCGCACGGTGCCACGCTTGATCGAATCTTCCACTGATCGCACCACCAGGCGCTCGCCCAGTTCAGCGGCGCGGCGATCACGGAATTCGATGACTTCCGGGAAGTTGTGGCCGGTATCGATGTGCACCAGCGGTGAGGGGAACTTGCCGGGGCGGAAGGCCTTCTCGGCGATGCGCAGCAGCACCACCGAGTCCTTGCCGCCGCAGAACAACAGCGTCGGGTTGCTGCACTCGGAGGCGACCTCGCGCATGATGTGGATGGCT
>NZ_BADI01000449.1:0-1651 GCF_000333555.1 Herbaspirillum sp. B65
GCGCGACGTGGCCCGGGTGGAAGTGGGTGGCCAGAGCTATGACACTTCTGGTCGTCTGGATGCAAAGCCTTCCTCCTTCATCGGCGTGCAGCTCTCGCCCACCGCCAATGCGCTGGGTACCGCCACCGCCGTGCACAAGAAGATGGAAGAGCTGGCCAAGTACTTCCCGGCCGGGGTGAAATACACCATCCCCTACGACACCTCCAAGTTCGTCAAGATCTCGATCGAGGAAGTGGTCAAGACCCTGATCGAAGCCATCGTGCTGGTGTTCCTGGTGATGTTCCTGTTCCTGCAGAACATCCGCTACACCATCATCCCCACCATCGTGGTGCCGGTGGCGCTGTTGGGTACCTTTGCCACGCTGCTGCTGTTCGGCTTCTCGATCAACGTGCTGACCATGTTCGGCATGGTGCTGGCCATCGGTATCCTGGTCGACGATGCGATCGTGGTGGTGGAAAACGTCGAACGCATCATGAGCGAAGAAGGTCTTTCGCCGCCGGAAGCCACGCGCAAGGCCATGGGCCAGATCAGCGGCGCGTTGATCGGTATCACCCTGGTGCTGATCGCAGTGTTCATCCCGATGGCCTTCTTCGGTGGCGCGGTGGGTGCGATCTATCGCCAGTTCTCGCTGTCGATGGTGGCCTCCATGGTGTTCTCGGTGCTGATGGCCTTCACCCTCACGCCGGCGCTGTGCGCGACCATCCTGAAACCCGTGGAAAAGGGTCACCACCACGAGAAGAAGGGCTTCTTCGGTTGGTTCAACCGCAAGTTCAACAGCACCGCCAGTGGCTACCAGGGCGTGATCGGCAAGATGCTCAACAAGGCCGGTCGCTACATGATCGTCTACGTGGTGATCGTGGCGTGCGTGGGCTTGCTGTATGTGCGTCTGCCGGCCTCCTTCCTGCCTAACGAAGACCAGGGCTACATCATTACCAACGTCCAATTGCCGCCGGGCGCCAGCACCGCGCGCACTCTGGAGGTGGTCAAGAAGATCGAGCAGTACTACCTCAAGGATACGGCCGTGGAACACGCCATTGCCGTGCTGGGTTACTCGTTCTCCGGTAACGGCCAGAACGCAGCGCTGGTGTTTACCCCGCTGAAGGACTGGTCCGAACGCGACGCCTCGCAATCGGCTGACGCCATTGCCCGCAAAGCCTTCGGTGCGTTCTCGCAGATCAAGGATGCGATCGTGTTCCCGCTGAACCCGCCGCCGATCCCGGAACTGGGTAACGCGACCGGCTTTACCTTCCGTCTGCAGGACCGTGCTGGTCTGGGTCATGCGGCGCTGGTGCAGGCTCGTAACCAGATCCTGGGCATGGCTGCGCAAAGCAAGGTGCTTGCGGGTGTGCGGCCGGAAGGTCTGGAAGATGCGCCGCAGTTGCAACTGGACATCGACCGCGACAAGGCCAATGCATTGGGCGTGCCGTTCTCGACGATCAATAGTGTGCTCTCCACGGCGCTGGGTTCGTCCTATGTGAACGATTTTCCCAACCAGGGCCGCCAGCAGCGCGTGATCGTGCAGGCTGATGCCAATCAGCGCCTGCAACCTGAAGATTTGACCAACCTGTATGCCCGCAACTCCAGTGGCGGCATGGTCCCCTTCTCGGCCTTCGTGACCGCCAAGTGGATCAATGGTCCGGTCCAGTTGATC
>NZ_BADI01000448.1:0-16134 GCF_000333555.1 Herbaspirillum sp. B65
CGCGCTGGGCACCGGTACAATTCCAGCTGATCAAGAACAAACGCAAAGTCATCGCGCAAATCGGTATCCGCTGTGACAGGGCAAATTCCGATCACTCCTGTCATTGCTCTTCCTCCACCTGGGGCATGGGCCGCCCCTCCAGAAGCAAGCGGTCATGCGCTTTCCCGCCTCGAAGTAAGCGGTCGTAGGGCGCTCAGCGCCACCACCGACAAGGCCGCCAAGGCCAGGGCCAGCAGCATGGCGGCATAACCTTGATGGTCCAGCAGCAGACCTGCCACGGGAGGGACGATCAGGCGTCCGAGCGCAAACAGGCTGGCCTGAATGCCGTAGTCCACCGCCTGACGGTGCTGCTGGGCGAAGTCCATCATGAGCGCGAAGGCCAGTGACGACGTCATGCCCATGGCCATGGCCAGCAGGCAGCCCGCCATCGCCACCCAGATCGCCCCGGCGTCCCGCCATACCAGGGTGGCCAGCAGCGCCAGGACCAGGCAGTTGGCAGCCGCCGACAGCGGCAGCACGCGCGGCAGCATCGCACGCCTGACCCAGCATCCTGTGGCCAGACTGGCGACGATACCCAGGCTGCCGCCCCCGACTCCGGCAATCCAGGCGACCTGCGCCACCGGGAATCCCTGGTCCAGCAGCAAGGGCTTGAGGTAAATCCAGGCGGTCGCCACGAACGGGAAATAGCACAGCAACAGAACGGCCCAGCGCCAGGCGCCCGACTGGCGGAAGAAACCGGCGAAGTGCGGGCCGTAAGATCGAGGCTGGCGGGGTGCCATGTCCACCGGCTCCCGCAGCAGCGCCAACGCCGCCAGCGCAAGGGTGAGCAAGGCCGCCATCGCCAGGAAAGGCGCGGACCAACCTTGTGCCTGCGTCAAGAGCAGCATCGCGCCGCCGCCGAGCACCGCCGCAGCAAAGAGGACAGCCGAGCGGATGCCACCGGCCAGTTGCCGTTCGCTCTCCGGCAGCATCTTGATCGCCAGGGCGCTGACCGGCACGTCGATCCAGGTCGCGAGCACGGAAGCCACCAGCATCAGCGCGAACAAGAGCGGCCGGGGCGTGTCCAGGCCCAGTGCTGAGAGCGCCAGCAGTATGGCCACGTAGGCCGCGCCCAACAGCGCCGTCCAACGCACATATGGCTGCCGTGCCGGTCGCCAGCGGTCGACGAGCACGGCCAGAAAGGCCTTGAACAGTGCCGGCAGACCAGCCAGTTGGAACAGTCCGATCACGCTGCCCGACCAACCGTGTTGGCGCATCAGAAGCGGCAGACCGAGCATCAGGTAGACCACCGGGGTGGCCAGGGCCAGCCCGAGGAGGCCGAAGACCAGTTGCTGTGGCAGGTGTGTCGATCTCATGATGCGCTCCGGCGGGCGATCACCAAGGGTGCGGGAGTCAGCGGGCAGCCCTGCAGGACGACGTCGTCCAGCACCTCGAGTCCCCGTTCACGCACGACGCGTGCCAGGGTGCCGCGCTTCCAGACCTGGTGCCCGCGCATGATCAAGGGCAGGTAATAGGGCAGCACCGCGCCCAGGCCGTCACGGTCGGCGGGCAGTTCGGCGTGCACGCTGAGGAAATGCCCGCCCGGTGCCAGCGCGTCACGGATCCGATCCACCGCAGTGTCAAGGTCCGGCACGAAGTGCAGGACGGAAGAACACCAGATCAGGTCGTAACCAGTCCCGATGTCATCACGCAGCAAATCGCCGCCACGACAGCGGAGGCGATCGGCCAGACCAGCCTGTTCGACGTTATGCCGGGCGACCGCGGTCGCGGCCGGCAAGTCGAAAGTCACGCCGTGCCAGGAGGGAAGATGCCGCGCCAGGGCCAGCCCGACCTTGCCCGGCCCGCCGCCCAGGTCGAGGAAGCGGCCCTGCTCAGCCAGGCCGCTTAAGCGTTTCACGCAGGCCAGCGCCACATCGACCGTGACCGCCACCTGTTCCTGCGCGAGCTTGCCTTGTGCGGCTTCGGCCCATGCGGCGCCATCCGGCGGCGCGGCCGCAGCAGCGCCCAGCTTGAGCCATTCGGTGAGCGAGGGCAGCTGTTGTCGCAGCGACTGCAGACGATGGACCAGCGCGTCGGCATAGTAATGCTCGCCATCACGCAGCAGGAACGAGGTCAGCCCGGGCGCGAGCATGTAGGTCGGCATATCGCCATTGGGCGCATCATCGGTGCGCACCACCACCCCCATGGACCAGAGTAGATCAAGCAGCTGTTGCGCACTCGCAGGATGCAGCGCTAGCCGCGCAGCGAGCGCCTCGGCGCTGGACGGCGTTTCCATCACGGCCAGCAGGCCCGCCCGTATTGCCGTTTCCAGCGCCTGCGCCTTGACCGAAGAGAGGGCAAGATCCCAGCATGATTGCAACGGATGAGCAGTATCGATAGTCATGCGGCGATCCTTAAAAACGATAGCTCAGACGCACCCCGAATTCGCGGGGCGGACTGTAGACGGTGGCCGTGCCGTTGAGGATGCCCACGGCGTCATAGGTCTTGTTGGCCGCGTTGTGGACGAAGGCCGTGAGTTCGGCATGGCCGATGCTGTGACCCGCAGAGAGATTCACCAACCCGTAGCCGGGCTGGCGGTAACGGTTGGCGGCGTCCAGATAGACCCGACCGACGCCGCTCACATTGGCCTGGGCATACCAGCCCTGCGGCGCGTCGTAGCGCACCCCCAGATAGCCATTGATATCGGGGGCGAAGGGATTGCGGTTGTGGTCATAGTTGTTGGCCCCATCCTGGAATTTCTGGAAACGGGTGCGATTGAGTCCGAGGGCGGCCTGGATCTGCCAGCCTGCACCGAGCAGGTATTGCAGCTCGGCCTCGGCGCCCACCGAACGTCCGGTGGCCGCATTGGTGACAAATACCTGACCCGCCTGCCCCATCTGCTGCACTTGCATGTCGCGCACGTTCATCAGGTACACCGACGTGCCATAGCGCAGGCGTCGGTTCAGCACACTGCCCTTGGCACCGAGCTCGAAGGAGCGTACCCGCTCCGAGGCATAGCGTCGATACGTTTCGGGAGCGAAGGCATTGAAGCCGCCGGCGCGGTAGCCATCGGCCACACTGGCATAGATCTGTGCCTGCGGCTGCCACTGGTATTGCAGCGCCAGCTTGGGGGAAAAGTTCGTGAAATCCTGGGACTGTTGCTTGCCTGCGGCCATGGCAAAGCGCACCTCATCGCGCTCGATGCGAGCGCCAGCGGTCAGCGACCACTGGGACGCCAATGGCACGCTCCAGTTGGTGAACAATGCCGTCGAATTGCCTTTCTGCTTGGCGTTGGTCATGGTCAGCGACAGCGGGGTCTTTTGCTCGAAACGCAGGTCGTGGTCGTCGCGATCGGCGTACAGGCCGATCAACCATTGCGCCTGGCCCCATTGGCCCTCCAAGCGCAATTCCTGCGAGAGCGTGCTGAAGTGGTGGTCGCGCGCCATATGCAACCTGTCGACCGGAAGAAAGTCGCTATCCTGTTGCAGGCGATCGGTGTACTGGCTGCTTGCGGTGATCGAGCGCAGGCGCACTCCCGATGCCAGTTCATGGGCCACATCCAGCGCGACGGTGCGCGCAGTCGAATCATTGAAGCCATCCGTTCCAGAGCGCACTTGCGCTCGCTGGGGCGAGTTGATGGCGCCCCAGAGCGAGGCCCCGTCCCGGTAGTCGCGCTGGGTGTAGCGCAGCGTGGCATCGGTGCGCTGGCCCGGGGTCCAGCGCAGCGTGAGCCGACCATTGCGCCGCAGGCGGCGGTCCTCCTTGCGCCCTTTGAAGGTATTGTCGATAAAGCCGTCCTGCTCGGCGAACTCGCCGGCCACCCCCAGATAAAGACTGTCCTTGAGCAGCGCGTGGCTGGCATCGAAGCGCAACACGTGCTTGTCGCGGCTGCCGACTTCCGTGGAGACGAGTGCATAGGGATCGTTACCCGGCTTGCGGGTGACAATGTTGACCACCCCGCTCTCGGCGTTACGGCCGTAGAGCGTAGATTGCGGCCCACGCAGCACCTCCACCCGCTCGACCCCCAACAGGTTGTCGTCGAAACCCTGGGCTCTCAAGGTCGGCACCCCGTCCACCACCAACGCAGTCGAAGAGGAGAACGAGATGACGTTGGCCGTGATGCCGCGCATGACCGGTGGCATCACCCCCGACTGCCCCATTGCCTGGAAACTGAACCCAGGCGTCATCCTGGCGACCTCTTCAAGGCTGGTGATGCCGGCCGCTTCCAGATCCTCCCCGACGAATGCCGAAACACTGGCCGCCACCGATTCCAGCGATTGCACCTGCTTGTTGGCCGTCACGGTCACCGTCGGGAGTTCAGGCTTGCTCTGCGCATAGGCCTCCCCCTCCAGACTCGCCAGCAGGACCGGCAGCCAAAGACGCCTGGTGCAACGCTTCGTTTTGCTACTTGTTGACTCCATTTCCTTGACTCCAAATAGACAGAAATAGCCACTACTTCGGCCGCCACCGGCAAGCCCGCACCAACTAGCGCGTCATGCCATCCGCAGCGGTTGACGATCAATGTCTGATGGATAATAATCTTAAATAAAAATGATTCTCATTAAGTTTTGTATCCGATCCAATGTTTTTCGTATGCGATCCGTGCCATCGGACTGAAAGCACGGCAAAGGAGGAGGAGGTCATATGCCGTACCGTGTATCACTGGAGATCCTGAGACGTCGGGAAACACGACGACAAGGTTGGGAAAGGCAGCAGTTACCGGATGAACTGGGCCCATGTCTGACCGACAGCTTGCATGTCGGTCCACAGTTGAGTCTGCTCAAGACGCAATACCAGCCGCGCCAGGACCTGGTGGAAGACAGCACCAAACAACTGGAACAGCCGGTCCTGGCGATCACGCTGGGCTTGGCCGGGGAATCGATGTACCGCGGTCGTTGTGGTACGGAACTGTTCTTTCGTCGCGGCTACACGACGGTGTCGACCTTCCGCTGCATCCAGGGTGAACGTCGCTATCAGTGCGAGTGCGGGGTGAGGCAGTTGCGCTTGCTGATCGGTGCTCAAACGCTGGACTACTATCTGGGCAGCGAAACGGCCTGCAAGCTGCTGCACGCTGGCAAGGGCGGCGTACAGCAATTGGCGCATCGACCGACGACCGGCGCCAGCCTGGCTCACGTCAATGCCCTGCTGAGGGAAACCGAGGTGGAGGCCCCCGACACCTTGCAGACGCACATCCATGTCCTGAGCCTGCTGGCCGAGCAAGTGCGTCATCTGGACCTGCAAGGCGCGCAGCGCACACCCCGTCATTGCCAGCGGGATATCGAAAAACTCGATCAAGCCCGCTCCCTCCTGGAGAAGCGGATGCACCAGAACCTCACCGTCTCCGAGCTGGCCGCTGCGGTGAGCCTGAATGAATGCAAACTGCGGGAGGGCTTCCACCATCGCTTCAACAAGAGCCCTCATCGGCTGCTGCTGGAAGTGCGAATGCAGAAAGCCTGGCAACTGCTGGAAACCGGTTGCCAAGTGGCCGAGGCGGCCTATGCGGTAGGCTATGAGCATCCCAGCAACTTCAGCGCGGCCTTCTCGCGCTTCTTTGGTTGCCCGCCGAAATCCGTATTCGGGCCGAAGCGCTGAAGGCCGGCAGGATGCCTGCAAGTACCGTTGAGCCACGATGCGGTGGACCAGATCGAGCATGAAGTGAAGCGATACCGGCAGACGGCTTTGCTTGCCGTAGCAGGGCTGGGCGGTACATAATGTGGCCTTGTTCCATTGGATGAATAGAAAAATTTCAATCAATGGCTTGGGTGCAATATCGTGTTCCCTCGTGTTCCTGTCACCCGCTCCGCTTCCCTGTGGCCCTTCGCCCGTCCTTGACCGGCGCGATTTTGCGGTCCGCACCTCATCACTGCTTCGAGTCATCATGTCTGAAAACAAAGCCGGCAAGCCGCTGTTCTACGATCCCAGCGAGCGCCGTATCCGTAGTTTCGTTACCCGCGCCGGGCGCGTGTCGGTGGCCCAAGGCCGGGCGCTGGAGGAGCTGGGCCCGCGCTTCCTGGTGCCGTATGAAAAGGCGCCGCTGGACCTGGCCGCGACCTTTGGCCGGCAGGCGCCGACCATCCTGGAAATCGGCTTCGGCATGGGCGAGACCAGCGCCAAGATCTCGGCCCTGATGCCGGAGAAGAACTTCATCGGCGTCGAAGTCCATACGCCGGGCGTGGGCAGCTATCTCAAGCTGATCGGCGAAGGTGAGCTCGACAACGTGCGCATCATCCAGCACGACGCCGTGGAAGTGCTGACCAACATGATCGCGCCCGCCACCCTGGCCGGGGTGCATGTGTTCTTCCCCGATCCCTGGCACAAGGCGCGTCACAACAAGCGTCGCCTGATCCAGAGCCCGCTGGTACAGTTGATCAGTTCGCGCCTGGCCCCCGGTGGCTACATCCACTGCGCCACCGACTGGGAAGAATATGCGGTGCAGATGCTGGAAGTGCTGTCGGCCGAGCCGACGCTGAAGAACACGGCCACCGATCCTTCCGGTTACGTGCCGCGCCCGGAATATCGCGATACCACCAAGTTCGAGAACCGCGGGCTGCGCCTGGGCCATGGGGTGTGGGACCTGGTGTTCGAAAAGCGCGCCTGATCGCTGGCCCTCCCCGCCTCAACAAAAACGGCATGTTCCTTCACAGGACATGCCGTTTTTGCTGCTGGCTGCGAGTACCAATGTAGAAAACTTCATATCGCGGCGTTAAAGGCCTTAGCCACCCTACCCACCCTGCATCTCGGCGATCAGGGCGATGATCTGGGCGCCATAGGTTTCCAGTTTCTTCTCGCCCACGCCGGTGACGTGGCGCAGCTCATCCAGCGATTGCGGGCGGGCCTTGGCGATTTCGCGCATGGTGGCGTCGTGGAAGATGACGTAGGCCGGCACATTGTGGGCGCGTGCGGTTTCCACGCGCCACCAGCGCAGTTTTTCGAAGAGCGCCTGTTCCTCGGTGTTGAGATCGGTCTCGACGAAGCTGGAACGTTGCGACGTACGCTTGGCCTTTTCCGGCTTGCGGTAGCGGCGCAACTGCACCTGCTGGGCGCCGCGCAGCACCGGGCGCGCGGCTTCGGTGAGCTTCAAGGCGCTGTAGTTCTCGGCATCCACCGTCAGCAAACCCAGCGCGATGACCTGGCGCAGGATGGCGCGCCATTCGGCCTCGCCGCGGTCACTGCCGATGCCAAAGACCGAGAGCTGGTCGTGGCGCCACTGCTTGACGCGCTCGCCATCGATGCCGCGCAGCACTTCGATCACGTGGCCGGGGGCGAAGCGCTGCTCGACGCGATAGACGGTGGAAAGCAGCTTTTGTACCTCGACCGTGGCGTCGAAGGATTCCGGGGGCGTCAGGCAGGTGTCGCAATTGCCGCAGGGGCCGGATTGTTCGCCGAAGTAATCGAGCAGGTGCACGCGCCGGCAATGCAAGGTCTCGCACAGCGACAGCATGGCGTCGAGCTTGGTGCCGAGCACGCGCTTGAAGGTGTCGTCGGCTTCGGATTCGTCGATCATGCGGCGTTGCTGCACCACGTCCTGCAGGCCATAGGCCATCCAGGCGTCGGCGGGCAGGCCGTCACGACCGGCGCGGCCGGTTTCCTGGTAGTAGCCTTCCACGCTCTTGGGCAGATCCAGGTGGCAGACGAAGCGCACGTCAGGCTTGTCGATACCCATGCCGAAGGCGATGGTGGCGACCATCACGATCTTGTCTTCGCGCAGGAAACGCGCCTGGTTCTTGGTGCGCAGCGCATAGTCCATGCCGGCGTGGTAGGCCAGCGCATTGATGCCCTCGCCGCGCAGGAACTCGGCGGTCTCCTCGACCTTCTTGCGCGAGAGGCAATAGACGATGCCGGCGTCTTCCGGGTGTTCACTCTTGATGAAATCGAGCAACTGTTTGCGACCGTTGGCCTTTTCCACGATCTGGTAGCGGATGTTGGGACGGTCGAAGGAGGAGACGAACTGGCGCGCATCTTCCAGTTGCAGGCGATGGATGATCTCTTCGCGGGTCTGCTGGTCGGCGGTGGCCGTCAGTGCGATGCGGGGCACCTGTGGAAAGCGCTCGTGCAGGATGGAGAGCTTGATGTATTCCGGGCGGAAATCATGGCCCCATTGCGAGACGCAGTGCGCCTCATCGATGGCGAAGAGCGCGATGCGGGCCGATTCGAGCAGGTCCAGGCAGCGTGGCGTCATCAGCCGCTCGGGCGCGACGTAGAGCACGTCCAGATCACCCTGGCGCAGGCGGCGCTCGATCTGCAGGGCTTCGTCGAAACTCTGGGTGGAGTTGAGGAAGGCCGCCCGCACGCCGACTTCGGCCAGCGCATCGACCTGATCCTGCATCAGCGCGATCAATGGCGAGACCACCACCCCGGTGCCCTCGCGCAGCAGCGCCGGCACCTGGTAGCACAGCGACTTGCCGCCGCCGGTGGGCATGAGCACCAGGGCATCGCCGCCAGCGGCGACGTGCTGGACGATCTCGCCCTGGTGACCGCGGAAGGACGAGTAGCCGAACACCGTTTCCAGCACGTGCAGTGCGCGTTCTTGCTGGGTGGCGCCGGGAGGCAGGGAATCGAGATCGACCATGGAAAAACCTGAAGCTGCTGCGTAGCAAAGGCGCTATTTTATTGCAGCCAGCCGCGCGACACGCCCAAGAGCAGGAAAACGCCCAGCGCAGCTCGATAGACAATGAAGGGCCATGTCGAGAAACGCTCCAGGAATTTCATCAAGCCCCAGATCGCCGCGAAGGCCGAGACGCTCGCCACGGCCAGGCCGAACAGCAGTACGCCCCAGGCTTCCAGCGGGATATGCGCGTGCAGCAGCACGGCCAGTTCCTTCAATCCGGCCAGGGCGATGGCGGGCAAGCCCAGCAGGAAGGAGAAGCGCGCGGCTTCTTCGCGACGGAAGTTCAGGAACAGCGCCGCGGTGAGCGTGGAGCCGGAACGCGAGACGCCGGGGATGAGCGCGCCGACCTGGGCCAGGCCGACGATGAAGGCATCGCGCAGGCGCATCTGGTCGACGCTGCGACGATGGCGACACACCAGTTCGGACAGCGCCAGCAAACCCGCCATGACGATGCAGGACCAGCCGATCACCGACAGGCTGCGCAACGGCGAGCCACAGGCATTCAAGACATGCGACAACGCCAGGCCGGCGATGCCGATGGGAATGGTGGCCAGGATGATGGCCACGGCCAGCTTGAACATGGGGTCGCTGAAATCGCGACGGCGCCAGGCGGCCAGGCTGCCACCGGTGACGGCCGTCACATCGCGCCGGAAGTAGCTGATGACTGCGGCCAGCGCCGCCAGTTGCATGGCGGCCGAAAAGGCCGAGCCGGGATCGTGCCAGCCGAGGAAGGCGGGTACCACGCGCATGTGGGCGGTGGAAGAAATGGGGAGCAGTTCGGTGATGCCCTGGACGATGCCCAGGAAACCGATCTGTGCGTAACTGAGGGAGGCAAAGCCGATATCAAGCCCGGCGCTGCAGACGTTGGCCATGGAGTATGCTCTGAAGGGAGTTGGCGAAAAGGAAGTCAGGAACTGCCGCCGGCATCAAAGATCAAGTCTCAAGGCCGGCGACAGGCATCGCAGTGTACCGCGCCAGCTACGGCGCTGACTGACAGCAAGCTGACATCAGTCAACCCAGGCTACGGTGCCGGTATAGGCGGTGGCCAGGACGATGATGCCGAAGACGATGCGGTACCAGGCGAAGAGGGTGAAATCGTGCGAGCTGATGTAGCGCAACAGCCAGCGCACGCACAGGAAGGCCGAGACGAAGGCGGCCACGGTACCCACGGTGAAGAGCGGCACGTCGGCCGCCGACAGCAGGGCGCGCTCCTTGTAGAGGGAATAGATGGTAGCGGCAAAGAGCGTGGGGATGGCCAGGAAGAACGAGAATTCGGTGGCCGCCTTGCGCGACAGACCGAACATCATGCCGCCGATGATGGTGGCGCCCGAGCGGCTGGTGCCGGGGATCAGGGCGAAGGCCTGGGCGATGCCGACCTTCAGGGCATCCAGCGGAGTCATGTCATCCACCGTTTCGACGCGCGCCGAGGCCATGCTCATGCGGTCCTTGTTGCGGCGTTCCACCCACAGGATGATCAAGCCGCCGACGATGAAGGCAATGGCCACCGAGACCGGGTTGAACAGTACGTCCTTGATGCGGCGGCTGAACAGGAAGCCCAGGATGGCCGCCGGCAAGAAAGCCACGATCAGGTTGATCACCAGGCGTTGGGCCTTGCGATCGGAAAACATGCCGGTCAGCACGGTGGCGATACGCACCCGGTATTCCCAGCACACCGCCAGGATGGCGCCGGCCTGGATGACGATCTCGAAGACGTCGGCTTTTTCCTTGGAGAACTCAGGGCCGGTGAATTGCAGCAGGCTATTGGTGAGGATCAGGTGGCCGGTGGAGGAAATGGGCAGGAATTCGGTCAGGCCTTCGACGATGCCCATGATGAGCGCCTTGAGCGCGAGGAGAGTATCCATACGGGTGCTGTGGGTGGCTTTTTCTGAGGGGTTGAAGGGAAATGCTGGGGATTGTGCCGTTTTGAGCTGAGAAAGCGGGCTCAAAGCCGGCGGGATCACCACTTGTCGGCATCAGGATGCATTGAATGCACTGCAACAAAATCGAATTCTACATTAGCAGCGTGACAAAACTCGCGTTTTCCGGCCATCGATCCGGGCTACCATGTAGTTTTCTTCTGTCTCCGGCAAACCAAGATGAGCAATAGTTCCATCACTATCTATCACAACCCCAAATGCGGCACCTCGCGCAATGTGCTGCAAGGCCTGCGCGATGGCGGGGTCGAGCCGACCATCATCGAATACCTGAAGAACCCGCCCGACCGGGCCACTCTGACCGGGCTGATCGCCGCCATGGGCGTGCCGGTACGCGAGGTGGTGCGCAGCAAGGAGGCGCTCTACCAGGAGCTGGGGCTGGGGCTGGATGACGCCGCTGTGAGCGATGAACAATTGATCGATGCGATGCTGGCCCATCCCATCCTGATCAATCGTCCCATCGTGGTCACGCCCAAGGGCACGATGCTGGTGCGGCCCAGCGAACGGTTGGCCGAGATTTCCCCTTAAGCACTGAAATGGGGCACATCGCCCCGGCATCAGCAGTCATTTGAGCTCAATCACGCCATACGGCAGCGATCCGTGGTACAAAGTGGGAGTTCCCCCTCCCCCATCGACATCAGGAGCAGCGGTGCATCATCGACACGAAGAAAGTACTGCCGATCTGAAGGAGCTGACGACCATCGCTCCCATCAGCCGTGAAGCCCATGCCGCCCACCTCAAGGAAAAGGTGGATACCCGGCGGCTCATTGAGGATATTCGCGAAGAGGCGCGACGGCGGCGCGAGGAGGCTTTCTAGCCGCCTGCTGATACCCGGTCAGCGCGCTGGTGGTGACGGCTGGCCCGGCGCGGTCAGTTGCTCCAGTTGCGTGAGCCAGGTAATGGCTTGCGTGCGGTTGTCGCCGCACATCTCGCGCGATGGCTGCAAGCCGGCGCAGAAGGCCGGTCGCTGTGGCTGTCCAAAGATCTGGCAACGCATGTCCTGGCCCAACTGCACGCAAGGCACGTTGGCCGGTTTGCCATGGGGCATTCCGGGTATGGGGCTGGTGATGGAAGGGGCGATGCAGCAGGCGCCGCACGCGTCTCGGCATTTCATGGACGTTCCTGGTGGCGCGGTGGGCCTGCATTGTAGTGCATCGCGCCGCGCTTGACCTGGCGGCTTGACGCCAGTGCGGCTTGCCACTTACAGTGCCCCGTCCCGGTAATTTTGTTTCTCATGTCTGCATTGGCCAAAGAACCGCGTTGGGAAAGACGCAAGCAGGATCGCCCTCAGGAATTGCTGGCGGCGGCCTTGGAATTGTTCGTCGAACGCGGCTATGCCGCCACCCGCCTGGAAGACGTGGCCTCCCGCGCGGGTGTCTCCAAGGGCACGCTCTATCTCTACTTCGATGGCAAGGAAAGCCTGTTCAAGTCGGTGGTGCGCGCCAATATGCTGCCGCTGCTGGACCAGGCCGAGGCGCGCATCGAGGGCCACGCCGGCAGCAGCGCCGAGTTGCTGCGCGACCTGCTCATGCACTGGTGGCAGGCGGCCTCGCACTCGGGTGTGATGGGCATCGCCAAGCTGATGGTGGCCGAATCGGGCAACTTCCCGGAACTGGCACGCTTCTATCACGAAGAGATCACCGTGCGTGGCGACGCCACCATCGTGCGTGTGCTGGAACGCGGCATGGCACGCGGCGAATTCCGCCAGGTCGATGTCGATGTGATGAAAAAGGTGATCGTCGCGCCCATCGTGATGTTGATGTTGTGGGACCAGTCGCTCGCCCCCTGCGCCGTAGCCCCCATCGATCCCCTGGCCTATCTGGATAACATGATCGACCTTTGCCTGCACGGGCTCAAGGCTTGAAATGCCGGCAGTGCCGGGCGGCCCGCGCAGATTGCATGGGAACCGGCCCCTAGCTGGGCGGTGTTTGATAAAATGCTGGCTTTCCGTCGCTACTAGATGAGATCGAGCCACCGCCATGAATATCGAACAAGCCCGCTTCAACATGATCGAACAGCAAATCCGTCCCTGGAACGTGCTGGCGCAGGACGTGCTGGACCTGCTGATGGTCGTCAAGCGTGAAGAATTCGTCCCGGCCGCCTATCGCAGCCTGGCCTTCTTCGACACCGAGATCCCGCTGCCGGGTGGTGAAAACATGCTGGCGCCCAAGATCGAAGCGCGCATCCTGCAGGAAGCCAACGTCAAGAAGCATGAATACGTGCTGGAAATCGGCGCCGGTTCGGGCTACATGGCAGCCCTGCTGGCCCACAAGGCGCGTCACGTGACGACCGTGGAAATCTCGCCGGAATTGAAAGCCCTGGCCGCACAGAACCTGGCCGACTACGGCGTGGCCAATGTGGACGTGCAACTGGGCAATGGTGCGCAAGGCTGGGTAGGCGCCGATGGCACTGCCGGCGAATACGACGTGATCGTCATCTCGGGCTCGCTGCCAGTGCTGCCGGACGCCTTCGGCAAGCAACTCAAGATCGGTGGTCGCCTGCTGGCCATCGTCGGTTCGGCCCCGGTGATGGAATTGCAACTGATCACCCGCACCTCGGAACACGTCTTCGAGACCGTCAACATCGTGGAAACCCTGGCCAAGCCGCTGCACGCAGCGATCACGCCGTCCCACTTCACGTTCTGAAGATAACCGCACCACAGGAAAGCATCATGGAGCACATCTCTGCCCCGGAACTGGCGGCCTGGATCAACGACCCGGATCGTCCCACGCCCCTGCTGCTGGACGTGCGCGAGCCCTGGGAACACCAGACCTGCCACATCGCCGGCGTACAACTGGTGCCGATGAACACCATCCCCGGCCGCTTCTCCGAATTCGATGAAGAGCAGCCGGTGGTGTGCATCTGTCACCACGGCGGTCGCAGTATGCAGGTGGCGGCCTTCCTGGAGCGCCAGGGCTTTAGCAAGGTCATCAACCTGAGCGGCGGTGTCCATGCCTGGGCCAGCCAGGTCGATCCCTCCATGCCGACCTACTGATCTGGTCTATTGATTCATATCGCATTCAGGCCGGCGGGCGTCATGCACATGGCGCAGGCCGGTCTGGCGGGGGCCGGGTTCTCCGGCCTGCCTGATTTTCCTTCCGTTTTATCTTTTTCCTTCATATCGCTCGGAAACCATCCCGTTCCGTTTGCGAGGCTCACTCGGGCGCTAGCTTCTGCAGCGAGGGTGCGGTCTTGAGCGCATAGAGCGAAGCGGCCAGGATGCGTTCGCCGTCCTTGACCAGATCAAAGCTGTCGGGCGAAAAGAACCAGTCGGTGAGCAAGCCACTGAAGGTGGCGTGCGCCGCCAGGCAGGCCAGGCGGATGTCGAGCGTCGCCGGGAGTTGGCCGCGCGCCACCGCGTTCATCAATATCTGCTCTAGCCGCAACAGCCCGTCCACATGGCATTCGCGCTGGCGGATCAGGATCGGGTCGTGGGCGTCGGCAAATTCACATTTGTTGAAGATGATGTCGAACACGCGCCGGCAGCGCTCATCGGTGGCGGCCATGGTCAACACATAGATGCCGCTGCGCAGGAACTGGCCCAGCGGATCCTCCAGCTGCGGGCTGGCGTTTTCTTCCAGTACCGCTTCCATGGGCAGGCGCACGCGCTCGCACATGGCGTCGAACAGGTCACTCTTGTTCTTGAAATGCCAGTAGATGGCGCCGCGCGTGACCTCGGCCGCCTTGGCCACATCGGCCAGCGAAGTCTGCGAGACGCCGCGCTCGTGGAATACCTGCTCGGCCGCATCGAGGATGCGGGCCCGGGTTTCCAGCGCTTCTTCCTTGGTTGAACGGGCCATCTCAGCAAGCTCCTGGGAAAACGTTGGTTGAGGGCTCCATCAGCGGATCGTGCCGCCGGTGTTGCGTTCGCACATGGGCGGCAGCGGCCGCTTCACCTGCCATCGCAGCGCCTGCGCAGAAACGGTCATGGAGGAAAAATAATTCATCGTGCACAATATCAAGCTGTCTGTTTCGTCTTCCCCCAGCCAGGCCGTGGCAGCGCGACAGAGAAGAAGAACTCGGTTTCATGTCTGGGGAAACGGCATTTGAGTGGCCTTCTGCGCAAAATGCAAGGAATCACTCATATTTTTCTACGCCGTTTCGAACAAGTTTGTTAAATTAATGTGTTCCAGAGAAGAAATACATACATTCATGGATGTATGTATAATAGCATCCGCGTCAAGCTCCTGCCGTTCATCATGTGCAAAAAAATTCATCACCCTTGCCGGGATGCGGGTGGGGAATATTTTGCATTGCAATAACGTAGCCAGGGTCATCCGCCTCCACCGTCAGGTGACAGGCACAGCACCATCGTGACCGGTTCAACCGAATTCGTTTCAGCGCCGCCCTGGCGGCTTCAACTTTACTTTCGTGCGAGATATCTATGAGCTCAGTCAGTCGTTTCACGCGCCTCACCATGACCGTCGCCGTTGCCGCCGCGCTGGTCGCCTGCGGACAGAAACCCGCCGCGCAAGGCGGCCCGATGCCGGCCCCCGAGGTGTCGGTGGTGACCATCGCCCCGCAGCGCGTGGCCATTACCAATGAACTGCCGGGTCGCGTGGAAGCCTTCCGCACGGCGCAGGTGCGCGCCCGAGTGGCGGGCATTGTGCAAAAGCGCGTCTTCAAGGAAGGCAGCGAAGTCAAGGAAGGCCAGGTGCTGTTCCAGATCGATCCGGCCCAGTACAAGGCCAGCCTGGAAAGCGCCCAAGCCACGCTGGCGCGCGCCCAGGCCAACCTGACCCAGACTTCGCTGACCGCGCAGCGCTATAAGCCGCTGGTGGAAGTCAACGCCGTCTCCAAGATGGATTACGACAATGCAGTGGCCGCCCAGAAGCAGGCCGAGGCCGATGTGGCCTCCGGCAAGGCGGCAGTCCAGACCGCCAGCCTGAACCTGGGCTATGCCACCGTGACCTCGCCCATCTCCGGCCGCATCGGCCGTGCGTTGGTGACCGAGGGTGCGCTGGTGGGCCAGGGGGATGCCACCCAACTGGCGCTGGTACAGCAGCTCGATCCGGTCTATGTCAACGTGACCCAGTCCAGCGCCGACCTGTTGAAGCTGCAGCAGGCGATGGCCGCCGGGCAGTTGAAGAATGTCGGCGACAACAAGGCCAAAGTGACCCTGGTGCTGGAAAACGGCCAGCCCTACGACCAGCCGGGCAAGCTGCTGTTCTCGGATGTCAGTGTGGATGAAAGCACCGGTTCGGTCTCGCTGCGCGCGGAATTCCCCAACCCCAAGCGCCTGCTGCTGCCGGGTACCTACGTGCGTACCAAGGTCGAACAGGCCGTGGATGACCAGGCCCTGCTGGTGCCGCAACAGGCTGTGATGCGCGACGCCGGGGGTTCAATCGTGATGGTGGTCAATGCCGAGAACAAGGTCGAACCGCGTCCGGTCAAGACCGGTGGCGCACGCGGCAACAACTGGCAAGTTCTCGATGGCTTGAAGGAAGGTGATCGCGTCATCGTGGAAGGCCTGCAAAAGGTCCGCCCGGGCGCCACTGTCAAGCCGGTCCAATGGAGTCCCGCGGGCGCTCCCGCAGCGGCTACCGGCCAAGCGGCCAAGCCAGAGGCGAGCGCCCAACCGAAAGCTAACTAAGAGGCTGCCAGATGGGAAAG